>NZ_CAJCKS010000176.1:0-9735 GCF_903970985.1 Pantoea sp. ME81
GTGTATCGCCTGCCTTATCCTAATGCCTTCCATGGCGTCAGCGATGATGACTGCCTGCAAGCGCTGGAACAGTTGTTCGCCGTGCAGATCCTGCCGGAGCGTGTGGCAGCAATCATCATCGAGCCAGTTCAGGGCGACGGTGGCTTCCTGCCAGCGGGTGCGAACTTTATGCAGGCACTGCGTCGCATTACCGAAAAGCACGGCATCGTGCTGATTCTTGATGAAGTGCAGACCGGCTTCGGCCGCACCGGTACGCTGTTTGCCTTCGAGCAACTGGGCATTACACCGGATCTGGTGACGGTGGCGAAGAGCCTGGGGGGCGGTCTGCCGATTTCCGGCGTGGTAGGTAAAGCAGCCATCATGGATGCGCCACTGCCAGGTGGTCTCGGCGGCACCTATGGCGGTAACGCGCTGGGCTGCGCGGCGGCGCTGGCGGTGTTGGATCTGCTGGAAAACGACAATCTGTTGGCGCGCAGCAATCAGCTGGGTGAACAGCTGAATGCACGTCTGCAACAGCTGGCGGAGAAATATGCCTGCATTGGTGAAGTACGTGGCGTGGGCTTTATGCAGGCGGTGGAGATCATCGACTTCGAAACCAAGCGCCCTGACGCAGCGATGACGCAGAAAATCCTCGACTGCGCCTGCCAGGAAGGTCTGTTGCTGATCAAATGCGGCCTGCATCGCAACGTGGTGCGCTTCCTCGCGCCACTGGTGACCACAGATTCTCAGTTGGAAGAAGCGTTACATATCTTTGATATTGCGCTGGCCCGCGCCAGTGGTCGCCTGGGATAAATCCGGCTTCCTCATTGATATCTCTGGAATTATTGACTCGACCAATGAATGACGTGGCGTGCGGAAGTCGCTAGCGCCGTCACGTCAAAGCGTGATATACCATCGTATCAGCCTGCGCGATTGGTCAACAATGAGGGGTGCTATGAACGGCTTAATGAAACTCGACCGCATCGACATCAACATCCTGGTGCAACTACAAAAAGATGGCCGTATCAGCAACGTCAATCTCGCCGACGCCGTAGGACTTTCGCCCAGCCCTTGTTTGCAACGGGTGAAGCGCCTGGAGCAGGCTGGATTTATTACCGGCTATGAAGCCCACATCAATCTGACCAAAATTACCGATTCCGTTACGGTGTTCACCGAGGTGACGCTCTCAGGCCATCGACGCGAAGATTTTATGAAATTCGAAAATTCGGTTCGCGACGTGGATGAGCTGATGGAGTGCCATCTGATTACCGGCGGCTACGACTATTTGCTACGCTTTATTACCCGCAGTATCGAGCACTACCAGGAAGTGATTGAGAAGATGCTGGACGCGCAAATCGGCATCGATAAGTACTTCAGTTATATCGTGATTAAGTCACCGATTATGAAAAGCACCGTGCCGTTGCGCTCGTTGATTGCCAAACATAATTCTGTGGATTTTAGTGTGTAATTGACCCCATCCTGACCTTCTCCCAGACAGGGAGAAGGTATTGTTTCAACACCGCTATTTGCCCCTGAACCTCCGCACGCATCTGCCACAGCATAAAATTTCTTCTCTGCCGTAAATTCCCTTTATCTTTACTGTTCCGGTCGTGGCTTCACGCGCGTCCTGTGCCTGCATATCCGTACACTCAATTTATCGCTTTACAAGGAGTTGCCATGACCGCTTTAACCCTTGCCGATCATCAATGGCTGCGCGACGAGTTCACCATCTCTACCGATCGCCAGCGCCTTGATATGGATTACATCCACCAGCAATTGACTGAGAAGTCTTACTGGGCCAACGCGCAGCCACGCGCCAAAACCGAGCGCGCATTTGCCGGCTCGTTGCCGTTTGGTGTTTACCATCAGCAACAGCAGATTGGCTTCGCGCGACTGGTGACGGATTACACCCGATTCGGCTGGTTGTGCGATGTGATGATCGACGAAAACTGGCGAGGCTACGGCCTGGGCAGCTGGCTGGCGACCTGTGTGCGTGCGCACCCGGAGCTGGCCACGGTGCACCGCTGGATGCTCTCTACTAATGATGCCCATCAGCTGTATCAGCGCCTTGGCTGGCGTGTGGTGCAGGATCCGCAAAAACTGATGGAATTTCCTCTCTCCTGATAACGGAGCTTGCTCACCATGGGTTACCGCGTTGGCGTTGATATTGGCGGATCCTTTACGGATTTTGCCGTGCTGAATGAACAGACTCATCAGATTCATACCTTAAAAGTCCTGTCGCGACCGGATCAGCCCGGCAGCGAAATCCTCACCGGGCTGTCGCAGTTGCAGCAGCGTGACGGGATTGAACCCCAGCATATTGACTATTTTACCCACGGCACCACCGTGGGCATCAACGCGGTTATCCAGCGACGTGGCGTGCGGCTGGCGCTGTTTGCCACCGAAGGATTTTGTGATGTGCTGGAGCTGGCGCGTCTCAAAATTCCTCATATTCACGATCTCTTTTCGCGACGTCCGGCACCGTTGATTACCCGCGATCGGGTGTTTGCCATCAAAGAGCGAACGGACCGCCACGGCACCGTGTTGCAGCCAGTGGATCGGCAAAGTGTGCTGGATGCCATTGATCAGGCGTGTGCGGCGGGTTGTCAGGGCATTGTGGTGTCGCTGTTACACAGTTATCGCAATCGCCACAACGAAGCAGCAGTCAAAGCCATTATCGACGAGGTGGCGCCTGAACTGCTCACCTCTTGCTCCGCCGACATCTGGCCGATCATTCGCGAATATGAACGGACTATCACCGCCACCATTAATGCCTATGTGCAGCCGATGGTGATTCACTACCTGGAATCGTTTGAACAGGCGTTGCACACCATGGGCATTAAGCCGCCGCCGCGTATCACCAAATCCAATGGTGGCGTGATGGGCGTGGAGCAGGCGAAAAGTGAATGTGTGCAGATGGTGTTGTCCGGCACGGCTTCAGGCGTGATCGGTGCCAGCTTCCTTGCCAGCGCTTGTGGTTTCGACAAGATCCTGAGTCTTGATATTGGCGGCACCAGCGCGGACGTGGCGGTGATCGTCGATGGGCAAGTGGCGCAGGGCAACGGTGAAATCATCGGTGATTTCCCGATTTATATTCCGTCAGTGGCAGTCACCTCGGTGGGGCAGGGTGGCGGCTCGCTGGCGTGGATCGATAACCAGGGCGTGCTGCAGATGGGCCCGGATAGCGCCGGGTCGCTGCCCGGGCCGGTGTGTTTCCAGCGCGGAGGGACGCAGCCGACGGCGACCGATGCCTTTGCCGCCTGCGGCATGATCGGTCATGGCGATCTCGGTTACAACGCGGTGAAAGTCGATGTTGCTGCTGCACGTGCTGCCTGGCAGCCGCTGGCAGATCAACTGGGTATCACGGTGGAAGAGACGGCGGAAACCGCCATCGAGCTGGCGATCTCCAGTATGTACGGTGATACCAGCGGACTGCTGTCGCGCTTTGGGTTGGATCCGCGTGAATTTTGGTTCCTCGCCTTTGGCGGCGCGGGCCCGATGATGGGGTGTTTCCTCGCCCGCGAACTCAATATGAAAGGGGTGATCGTGCCGCCTACACCGGGCGTGCTGTCTGCGCTGGGAGGGTTAGTGGCGGATATCCGCAATGATTTTATCCGCACGCTTTATAGCGATCTGGACGCGACGCTGGCGGATGCACTGGCAACGGAAGCGGAAGGCCTGAGCCAACGCGCACGTGGCTGGCTGTGCGAGCAACACGGCACTGATATGCCATTCACCTTGCACTACAGCGCTGATATGCGCTATCGCGGTCAGTCGTTTGAGATCGAAGTCGCGCTACAGCCAGAGTGGCTGGCGCAGGCCAACGTGGCGGCCTTGCACGAGGCCTTTGACCGCCAGCATCAGCTGCTATTTGGTCACTGTGATGCCAATGCACCCGTGCAAATTATCAACCTGCGTTTAGTGATCGCCTCGCCCACACCGAAGCCAACGCTCAACATCTTACCCGACGCGACCGAGCCCGTTGCCGTTGCGAAACGTGTCAGTGCCTGGATTGATGGCGCATCGCATCAGGTGGATGTGGTGGTGCGTGCCAGTCTGCGGGCCGGGCATCATCTCAACGGACCGGTGATCATCGCACAGGATGACTGTACCACCTGTGTTCCACCGCAGATGCAGGTGGATGTCGATACCTTTGGCAACTTGCTGATTACGCCTGTGGAGGCAAACTAATATGGCCATTAACGGACGTAACCTGCAAATTCTCGCGAACTATTGTGCCGCTGCGGCCGATGCGATGGCGTTTACGCTGATGCGCACCGCGCACTCCACTTTCGTTAAAGAGACCGAAGATTTTTCCTGTCAGATTGTCAGCCGTGACGGCATGGCGTTCGCTTCGCCACGCAGCTTTGGCGCGCCCTGGTACAGCGGCATCGATTACGGCCCGGTGCTGGCGTTAATCGATCATTACGAAGAGGGCGATATCTGCATCACCAATGATTCGTATGCGGGCAATGTGGCCACGCACTCGCCGGATATCCACATCTGGAAGCCGGTGTTCCATAACGGTGAAATTGTCTGTTTTGTGGTGGGTCATATTCACAACACCGACGTGGGCGGTGCGGTGCCGGCTTCGCTGTCGCGCTCGCTGACCGATATCGTGCAGGAGGGCATTCGCATTCCGCCACTCAAGATTGTGCGCAACGGTGAGTTGAATGAAGAAGTCGCCAGCATTATGCGCCTCAACGTGCGTGTACCAGAGCAAAACTGGGGGGATTTCAAAGCGCAGATTGCTTCGGTAAACGTGGGCGAGCGTAAGATCCATGACATCATCGCGCGTTTCGGTATTGAGGATTTCCTGCAGGGCATTGAAGGCATTCTGGACTACGCCGAAGCGCAGGCGCGCAGCATTATCGCCACCATTCCGAATGGTGAATACTTCTATGCTGACTTTGCCGACGAAGATGGTGAAGGCGGCTATCCGTGCCGCGTGGCGATCACGCTGCGCATTAGCGGCGACACGCTGGAACTGGATTATACCGGCAGCGATCCACAGCTGGCCTCCTCGCTGAATATGCCCACCGGCGGCCGTGAACGGCATCCGCTGGCGCTGGTGGGTGTGACTTATGTGCTCTCAACGCTGGATCGCCATCTGCTGCTTAATGCGGGCACCTTACGCCCGACGCGCGCGATTCTGCCGCCGGGCACCGTAATGAACTGTGAAGCGCCCGCCGCGGTAGGCATGCGTTCGCTGACTTGCGCGTTGTCGCAGATCGCCACCATTGGCGTGTTCTCCCAGGCATTGCCCGATCGCTTACCGGCTAACTCACCCGGCGGCAACTCAATCATGAATATCCGTACCAGCGATAGTCAGAACCGCAGCGTCGTGGCCTCGCTAGGGCCTGTCGGCGGTGGTGCGGGCGGTACGCCACGTCATGATGGCCCGGATGGTTCAGGTGGGTTATCGGCGTTTCTGAAAAACACGCCTATTGAGATCAACGAGGCAGAAGTCCCCATCCATTTCCATCGCTATGGGCTGGCGGCGGACAGTGCCGGTGCCGGGCGCTATCGCGGCGGTCTGGCCACGGAGATGGCGTTTGAAATTACCGCGCCCAACACCACGGTAACGGCGCGCAATCGCAACCGGTCAGTGTTCGCCTCGGCTGGCGTGCTGGGCGGTGAGTCAGGGGCATTGTCGCACTTCCGCACGCTGCGCAACGGCAAGGTCATTGAACACGGCAACACCGATGTCATTCGTTGCCAGCCGGGCGATATCGTTGAGGTGCGCGGGCCGGGCGCGGGAGGGTATGGCCTGCCGGTGGAACGTGACGCGGCGGCAGTGCTGCAGGATGTGCGCTGCGGATTTGTTTCAGTGCAAGTGGCACGTGATAGCTATGGCGTGGCGATCATCGATGATGAGGTGGATGAGGTCACCACTGCGCGTTTACGCGCTGAGATGCAGCGCGAAGCCCGGCAGCATTTTGATCACGGCCCAGCCCGCACTGCGTTTGAACAGCAGTGGACACCGGCGCGCTATGCGTTGCTCACCGCGTTTCTGGCGGAAGCGCCGGTCAGCTGGCGCCACTTCCTGAAGCAACAGGTGTTTGACGCCGTGGCGGCGGAGGCACAACCCGTTGCACTTAAGGCAGCCATAGCAGATACACAGCTGGCAGCACTTGACGCGCAGATGCAGGCTATCTTTCAAAATCTGCAACAGCGCTATCCGGCGATGATGAACCGGTCGCACTAAGCGCTAATATTCAGCTTCAGGCTTTGCCATAGTCTTTTGTTGCCCGATGACGGTTCATCAGGCGCATTTAAGAGGATGTCACTATGGCTTCAGCAAACACGCCCGTTTGGTTTATTTCTGGTTGTTCAACCGGCTTTGGCCGGGAGCTGGCGCAGCAGACCATTGCGCGCGGCTTTCACACCGTGGTGACCGCGCGTGACCCGGCGAAAGTGCAGGATTTGGTGGCGGGGCATGACAACGCCCTTGCGGTGGCACTGGATGTGACCGATCAGAACAGTATCGATCGCGCGGTTCACGCGGCGCTGGAGAAATTCGGTACCATTGATGTGCTGGTTAACAATGCGGGTTACGGCTATCAGAGTTCAGTCGAAGAGGGTGATGATCGCGAGATCCGTGATCAATTCGATGCCAACGTCTTTGGCCTGTTTGCCTTAACGCGTGCGGTATTACCGGCGATGCGCAAACAGCGTCGCGGGCACGTGATCAATATCACCTCAGTGGCCGGATTTATTGGCTTTGCCAGCTCAGGCTACTACTCGGCCAGCAAACACGCGGTGGAAGGCTGGTCTGATTCCCTGGCGGTGGAAGCGGCGCCTTTAGGCATCCATGTCACTTGTGTCGAGCCGGGGCCATTCCGCACGGATTGGGCGGGGCGTTCACTGCACCAGACGCCAAGCACCCTACCGGAATATGCCGATACGGCGGCGGCGCGCATGAAAGCCACTTCCGAATACAGCGGCACCCAGGCGGGCGATCCGGCTCGCGCGGCCACGGCGATGATTGCCATCACCGAACATGACAATCCTCCGCGCCATTTGGTGATGGGCGCATGGGGTTATGAGGCGGTGACCAATAAGTTGAAAGAGCGCCTGGCGCAGATCGAAGCCTGGAAACAGACGTCGGTTGATACGGATTTTCCGTCATAACCCTGATGCAGGGTAGATCGCGCCGCCACCGCTAACCGGATTAAATGCGAGCGGCGCGGTTTTGACGTCAATGCCCGCAGGGCAGAACACTCTCCTCCCGCTGGGCATTTATATCATTTTTTCAATCTCTTCAAACGGTACGGCCTGGCTGAACAGATATCCCTGCAGCTGATTACATCCTGCATCGGCCAGCGCCATTTTCTGGGCTTCGGTTTCGACCCCTTCAGCGGTGACGGTTAAGCCCATGGCGTGACCCAGACGCACCACGGATTCAACGATTGCCGCAGAATTTTGCGCCACGCCCAGTGATTGGGTGAAGGAGCGATCAATCTTAATTTTGTCGACCGGGAACGTGCTGAGATAGTTGAGGCTGGAATAACCGGTGCCAAAATCATCCAGCGCAATGCGGAAACCGGCTTCACGCAGCGCGATGATGTTATTGCGCGCTTCGTGCTCATCCTCAATCAATACGCCTTCGGTGATCTCCAGTTCCATATGATGCGGATTGGCGCCTTCTTCACGCACAATTTCAACGATGCGCTCCACAAAGCCACTGGCGCGGAACTGCACGGGAGAAACGTTGACCGCCACAATCACCTGCGGCAATTTCAGTGAGGTTTTACAGGCTTCACGTAATACCCATTCGCCCAGCGGAATGATCATCCCGGTCTCTTCGGCGATGGCGATAAAGTCACCCGGCGAGACATCACCACGTACCGGATGCTGCCAGCGCAGCAGGGCTTCTAATCCCACCACACGCTGTCCGCTGATCTCCATCAGGGGTTGATACCACACGCGCAGGCCATCGAAATTGACCAGCGCCTGACGTAAATCCGTCGCCATCTGCTGGCGGGTGCGCAGCGATTCATCCATCACTTTTTCGAACTGGCGATACTGGCCGCGACCACTGTTTTTCGCCTCATAGAGCGCGATGTCCGCTTTACGCATCAGCTCCATGCGGTCAATGCCATCTTTAGGGGCCAGCGCCAGCCCGATGCTGACCCCAACCCAGACTTCGCTGCCTTGCAGCTCATAGGCTTCACTCAGCTCACTGATAATGCGTTTTGCCAATGCCTGCACCTGACCGATGTTATCGACGTCCGGCATCATCACAATAAATTCATCCCCACCGATGCGTCCTACGGTATCGCTGGCACGCAAGATGTGCGTGAGGCGGCGCGCCACCTCAATGATCAACTCATCGCCCGCATGATGACCATAGGTATCATTGATGTTTTTAAAGCGATCGAGATCAAGCAACAGCAGCGCCACACGCTGATCGTGCCGGGCGGATGCCGCCAGCGCCTGGGTCAGCCGATCTTCCACCAGCGCCCGATTCGGCAGCCCGGTCAGCACATCGTGAAAAGCCAGATGCTGCGCTTGCGCTTCACTGGCACCGAGCTTAAGCAAAGATTGCGACAGATTGAGAGAGGAGGTCCAGATGCGCCTGACCATAAACAGACAGAGCAGGGTAATCAGCAGCACGGATAACAGTGTTGAGGGGCCGAGCATGCGCAACATCTGCGCACCGGGTTTATCCGGTAGCCAGCTCAGGTAACCCACGGCATCGCCTTGCTGTGAATTCAGTTGGTAGAGTGCATCTGTTCCGGGCTGCGGCGCGCCATCGCTAAAATGCAGCTGCTGCAGCTGGCTGCGATCCGCCAGATTACGTAAATAGCCATCATCGAGGAATTTGATACTCACTAATCGATAGCGGCCTGCTTCACGGGTGCTGCTGATATCGCCAACGGCCAGGGCCACGGCACGTTGCCCAATGCGCACGAAATCGGCACGATCGCTGGGACCCGCCACCTCATCGCTGCTCACCACGAGCGGACTGGCCAGCATGTCTTTAAGGTATTGCCCTACGCTGTCACTGGATACGCGTTTACCCTCACGCCAGATCGCCAGTGGCTGATTGTTACGATCCATCAGCAGAATCAACTGGTGGTCAAACATGTCATAAAGCCAGCCGCCGATATTTTGATCTAACCAGTTCTGATCCGGCACGCCCAATGCCAATTGGTCAGCGAGAGGGGACCAGCGAGTCAAACTGCGCAGCTGACGCAAATGTTCATTCAAACTTTGGCTAAAGGAGGCCTCAATCATACGTTGCTGTTGATCGCGAGCCTGTTCATTGCTCAGCGAGGTGCCCCAGAACAAGCCAACACCTGCTCCGGCAAAGGTTAAAACTAAAATCGCCACCAAAGGCAAAATCACTTCCCGAACGAAATTGCGTCTGAATCCATCTGACAGTTTGATTGTATTAATCATTTTAAGGTTCGCGTGACAAGGAGGGCTCATCAATAACGTTAGCAGACTTTATGCAAGCTGCACCCAGTAAGGAAAGCGATAAAGCGGTGAAAATAAGCGATAATTTTTTGAACACTGTCACAAAGGCAACAGTTAAAAATTTTTTATTAAAACCGAAGCCGTTTCGCTTCGATCCTGCTGCCCTAAAGCAAATTCATCCTTGCGTCATTGAGCCGTCACGGCGCTGTCATCTGCCTCGCGCACTGTAGTCGCCATCCCGCAGCACTTGTCGCTGCGTTCCTCAACCATAGCGAATGAGGTATTGAACGTGATGGAGATATCCAGACATCCGACCACTGTTTACCAGGC
>NZ_CAJCKS010000177.1:0-9716 GCF_903970985.1 Pantoea sp. ME81
ATATTAATGATGCGCCCCCAGTGACGTGCCTGCATACCGGGTAAAACGGCGCGACTGGTGTGGAACACCGAAGAGAGATTGATGGCAATAATCGCATCCCACTTCTCCACCGGGAAAGATTCCACCGGCGCGGTGTACTGAATACCGGCATTATTTACCAGAATATCTACCGCGCCATAGTGTGCCTCTGCCCACTCAATCATCGCGGCGATTTGCTGTGGATCGGACATATCCGCCGCGTGATAATCCACTGTTGCCCCAGTGGCCGCGATAATCGCTTTCGCGTGTTCCACTTCGCCAAAACCGTTGAGTATCACCGTGGCGCCCGCTAGTGCCAGTTGCTCCGCGATACCTAATCCGATACCGCTGGTAGACCCGGTTACCAGTGCCACTTTTCCCGCTAATTGCATCGATTCATCCTCCTTCAGACAATGCCGGTGAGGTAAAACACCCCAATCACAAACAGCACGGCCAGACTTTTGATAATGGTGATGGCGAAGATGCCACCATACGCTTCTTTATGCGTTAACCCGGTGATCGCCAGCAAGGTGATCACTGCGCCGTTGTGCGGCAGTGTATCCATCCCGCCGCTAGCCATCGCCGCCACGCGGTGCAGCACTTCCATCGGAATCCCCGTGGCCTGCGCCGCCTGCACGAAGTGTTCTGCCATCGCTGCCAGCGCAATACTCATCCCACCCGATGCCGAACCGGTGATCCCCGCCAGCACGGTAATACTGATCGCTTCATTGAGCAGCGGGTTGGGAATCGCCTGCAGCACGCCAGACAACACGACAAAGCCCGGCAACGCAGCGATTACCGCACCAAAACCGTACTCGGAGGCGGTATTCATCGCCGCCAGTAACGCACCGGCAACCGCTGTGCGACTGCCTTCTGCCAGACGACCACGAATGTTGCGCCAGCCAAAAATCAGCACCACCAGAATGCCGCTGAGTAGCGCCGCCTGTACTGCCCAAATCGCGGTGGTTTTCTTAATATCGGTGAGGATCGGCGTGGGGTTTCCCGGTAGCGTGACGCTGCTCTGCGCGCCGTACCACGACGGGATCCACCACGTGAAGCAGAGATTGAGCACCCCGACCAGAATCAGCGGCAGAATGGCGATCAGCGGATGCGGCAAACGAACATCTTCCGCCGTTTCTGGCTCATTCTTCAGGTTAGTGCCATAGGGTTCCTGGTTGGCCTGTGCCCGACGGCGTTGCCGATCCAGCCACAGCAAGCCCACCACGATAATAAACAGCGATCCGATCAATCCCAGCCACGGTGCTGCCCAGGCGTTAGTACCGAAGAAACTGCCGGGAATGATGTTCTGGATTTGTGGCGTGCCGGGCAGTGCATCCATGGTGAAGGAGAACGCCCCCAGCGCCACCGTTGCCGGAATCAAGCGCTTAGGGATATTGCTCTGACGAAACAGTTCTGCGGCAAACGGATAAACGGCAAAGGCCACCACAAACAGCGACACGCCGCCGTACGTCAGCAGTGCGCACACCAGCACAATCACCGGGATGGCATGGCGACGCCCCAGCAGCGCAATGGCCGCCGTGACGATCGAGCGTGAGAAGCCGGATAGCTCAATCAACTTGCCAAAGATGGCACCCAGCAGAAACACTGGGAAGTAGAGCTTCACAAAGCCCACCATCTTTTCCATAAACAGACCGCTAAACACCGGCGCGACCGCAGCCGGTTCGGTTAACAGCACCGCTAACAGCGCGGCAATCGGGGCGAACAAAATTACGCTATAGCCGCGATAGGCGGCTAACATCAGCAACCCAAGCGCAGCGAGGGCAATAACGACACTCATGTTGCTTCCTTATTATTTTGTAGGGTTGAAGGTAAAGACATTGCCAAAAATTTGAATCGGTCCGCCTCAATCCGGGCGTTCAACCGCCAGCGCGACGCCCATGCCGCCGCCAACACACAGCGTTGCCAGACCGCGCTTTCGCTCACGCTGCTGCAAGGCATGAATGAGCGTCACCAGAATGCGGCAGCCGGAGGCACCAATCGGATGCCCCAGCGCAATGGCACCGCCGTTGACATTGACCCGTTCCGGCTGCCAGTTAAGCGCTTTGCCTACCGCCAGAGCCTGCGCGGCAAAGGCTTCGTTAGCTTCGATTAAGTCCACTTGATCCAGCTCCCAACCAGCCTGTTTCAGGGCTTTGTTGGTGGCAGCCACCGGGCCGATACCCATCACCGCCGGATCCACGCCAGCCATGCCGCTCCCGGTCAATCGCGCCAGCACCGGCAGCCCTAGAGCAGAGGCGCGTGATGCTGACATCAACAGCACGGCGGCCGCGCCATCATTCAGGCTGGAAGCATTACCTGCGGTCACGCTGCCGTCCTTTTTAAAGGCGGGATGCAAACGCGCCAGCCGCTCTGCTGAACTGTCCGCGCGTGGCTGTTCATCTTCACCGATCACCAATGTCTCGCCTTTAGCCTGCACCACCGCGACAGGCGTGATTTCGGCGCGGAAGGCGCCCTGTTGCTGTGCCGCCACCGCTTTCTGTTGGGATTGCAAGGCAAAGGCATCCTGATCGGCACGGCTGATGTGGTATTCATCGGCCAGATTCTCGGCAGTGATCCCCATGTGGTAGTCGTTAAACGCATCCCATAGACCATCGTGGATCACGCTGTCCATCAGTTGACTATGACCCAAACGACAGCCGCCACGCGCCTCCGGCAGCAAATAAGGGGATTGGGTCATACTCTCCTGACCGCCCGCGATAATGATCTCGGCGGCTCCGCTTTGAATCGCCTGTGCGGCCTGAATCACCGCTTTCAGCCCTGAGCCACACACCATGTTCAGCGTGCTGGCTGGCACGCTGTAAGGCACACCCGCCGCCACGGCCGCCTGGCGCGCAGGGTTTTGCCCGCATCCGGCGGTGAGTACCTGCCCCATAATGACCTCATCGATTAGCGCGGGATCGAGCGCGGTTTGTTTCAGCAGTGTGGCAATCACCTGCTGGCCCAGTTCTGCAGCAGTAAGAGACGCCAGCGCACCGTGAAAACGGCCGATGGGCGTGCGGGTGGCTGCCACAATCACACATTCGTTCATGATGCCTCCTGGGAAAAACGCATTTCACGGACATCATCGGCGATGCGTAATTGCCCGGCCGTCTTTGCACGGATCTCATCGAGCGTGACGCCCGGCGCATACTCACGCAGCACAAAAGCGCCCTCTTCAATCTCCAGCCAGCCGAGTTCAGTAATCACTTTACGAATACAGCCGACGCCGGTAAGCGGCAAAGTGCATTCGGACAGCAGTTTTGATTCGCCATGCTTTGATGCGTGCGTCATCATCACGATGATGTTTTCCGCACCCGCCACCAGATCCATCGCACCGCCCATGCCCTTGACCATTTTTCCGGGGATCATCCACGACGCGATGTTGCCGCTGACGTCCACTTCCAGCGCGCCCAGCACGGTAAGATCAACATGGCCGCCGCGGATCATGGCGAAAGACTGTGCCGAATCGAAGATTGCCGCACCCTTTCTTGCGGTCACCGTCTGTTTGCCGGCATTGATCATGTCGGCATCCAGTTCGGCTTCGGTGGGAAACGCCCCCATGCCCAACAAACCGTTTTCCGACTGCATCATCACGTCCATGCCCTCAGGTACGTAGTTGGCCACCAGCGTCGGCATACCAATGCCGAGATTGACGTAATCGCCATCGCGTAGCTCCTGTGCCACGCGCTGCGCCATCTGTTCACGCGTGAGCATGTGCGCCTCCTTCACTCAGAGTGCGTTTCTCAATGCGTTTCTCGAAGTTGCCCTGAATCAGGCGATCGACATAAATACCCGGCGTATGGATCGCCGCCGGATCCAGCTCACCCGGTGCCACAATTTCTTCAACTTCCACCACCGTGACACGGGCAGCCATCGCCATCAGTGGGTTAAAATTCTGCGCGGTGTGGCGATAGATCACATTGCCGTACCAGTCCGCTTTCCAGCCTTTGACGATGGCGAAGTCACCGCGAATCGCCTGTTCCAGAATGTAGTGGCGCCCATCGAATTCTCTGACTTCTTTGCCTTCTGCCACGGGCGTGCCATAGCCGGTGGCCGTATAAAATGCGGGGATACCCGCGCCGCCTGCGCGCACTTTTTCCGCCAGCGTACCCTGCGGCGTGAGAATCACTTCCAGTTCACCGCTGAGCATCTGCTGCTCGAACAACGCGTTCTCACCGACGTAAGAGGCGATCATGGTTTTGATCTGCCGATTCTCCAGCAGCAGCCCGAGGCCAAAACCATCTACCCCGCAATTGTTCGAGACTACAGTCAGCCCCTTAAGGCCCTGCTGACGAATTTCGGCGATGAGATTTTCTGGAATACCGCACAGGCCAAATCCCCCCGCCAGCAGCGTCATGTCGTCTTGCAATCCAGCCAGCGCCTGCTGATAACTGGTGACGCGTTTGTCTAATCCTGCCATTGCTGTACATCTCCTCAGCTCACCGAATAAAGCCATCCTCGCGTCACAAAAATGATTTGTTAATTTTGTTTTTATTGGCCTTTCATTTACTTTTCTTATTAATATTCCGTTAATCGTTGTTTTACATAAAGTTAACAAAAAGCAAAATGAAAATGACTATCAAGCAGTTACGCGCGTTCTTAGCGGTCGCTCACACTTTGAGTTTTGCCCAGGCCAGCGAACGCCTTGCGATTTCGCAACCGGCGCTGAGCCTGGCGATCAGCGGATTAGAAGAAGCGTTGGGCGGACCGTTGTTTATGCGCACCACTCGCCACGTATCACTGACGCCGGAAGGTGAGATCTTTTTTCCCATGGCGCGACGATTGCTGGCGGATTGGGAAAATACCGAAGAGGCGATGCATCTGCGTTTTACGCTGCAACTGGGGAAAGTGTCGATTGCCGCCATGCCCTCTTTTGCTGGCAACCTGCTGCCTGCGGTGCTGAAGGCTTTTCGCCAGCGCTATCCCGGCGTCAATATCGCGGTGCATGACGTGATCAATGAAACGGTGCTGGAGATGGTGCAGGAGGGACGCGTGGAGATGGGTGTCGCCTTTGAACCCGAACTGGCCGATGCGCTGCACTTCACCCCGCTGGGTAGCGACCGCTTTGTTGCCGTGGTGCCCGCTGATAGCCCGTTAGCGGATAAGCCACAGCTGAGCTGGCGAGAACTGCTGCATCTGGATTTCATTACCTTGCAGCGTCCTTCGGCGGTGCGTCTGCTGCTTGAGCAGTCACTGGCACAGGCAGGAAGAAGACTCGACGTCGCTTACGAAAGTCATCAATTGGTCACCGTGGGCAAAATGGTCGCCAGTGGATTGGGGGCCAGCGCGGTGCCTGCTCTTTGTATTCAGCAGATGCGAGAACTCGGCGCGGTATGCGTGCCGCTGGTCTCGCCGCAGATTGAGCGGCGAGTGGGCATTTTGCGATTGAAACAGCACCAGCTCTCCCATGCTGCCGCCGCACTGGCACAAACCATGAGTGACGAATGTCGCTGGCCCGACTCATAATTCAGCGTTAATTCACAACGTAACCTCAACCAGACAATATTTGTCGCTTGGTCCTCCTAAATGCACAGTCGTTTTTTTATCAATTAAATAAACACCAGGAATTAACAATTGATTTAGCTAAATAAAATATTTCGTAGATAAATCATAGCCAATAAGCTGAACCCTCATCTGCTTTGATTAATTGTACTAATCAAAGCGGTCACAAGATTGCTAATGATATGTAAAAATCTTCTCCGCGCGGACATTTTAAGATCAAATCCACCCTGCATTAGGTGTAAGAATAATCCTAAGAGAGATAAATATCCCCTTCCGCAAGGTGAACTTCATTACTCAATTACCTCGCCGCATCACAACCCACAGACCAGAGGCAGTTTTCATTACATCAAATAAAAATTAAAAATCCTGAATTCTCACTTTTCACACCAAAGATAATCAGGCTCAACACTGACGAACATTCAATTATTTAGCAATTAATGCTATCTAAATTTTGATCCTAAAAGCCGATTTTCACCATTAATCCTGGGGGATTTAGAAAGTTCTTAACTCTATAGGGGTATGAAACGATGACGATCATGCCAAGTTGAGAAAAGACAATGGAATTTTAAAAATCACCATCCCGTACAACCTAAGACTTTTCTGAGGGTAAGAAATGACTGACTTTCTTAACTCGTTGAATAAAAACAATTATCCTGCCAGGATATCCGCAGCTCTTACAGGAGCGGATGAGTTTGTTATGAAAAATACCACACGAGAGGACTTACGCTGTGCCAGTTGCAAATATGGCTGCCAGCTGACGAACCGAAACAACGATATTCTTAATCGCTGTCCAATACAAAAAATTGCGATTTGGCCGGGGAACAATCATTTCCTGATTAAAGGTGTACTTTCATTAGTCGCTGGCCGCTATGAAAGTGTGTTTTGCCGGGGATGTATATTCGTTGATTTTTCGCGAGAAAACTTACGTTATCTCACCAATAAAAACTGGATTGATTATCTGAAATCCACCGGACTGACCATCGTTTTGGTCTCCGATCGACCGCTGGCCGCTCTGGCTGCACACTGGATAAAGAGAGAGGGAATCCACTCCGTTATTTATTGTGAAGACCGGTTAGAGGATATCAAGAAGGTGATTAACAGTACCTATTATGGTTTAAAAGGAGGCGCAACAAGGAGAGTTAATGCACTGTCGAATGAGGAAGTAACCTTTCTGGATTTAGCCTTAAAAGGGAATTCACTTTCTGCCATTTCGATAGCAATGAACCATGAGATGAAAAAAATTTACAACATCAAAGATTCGATTCGACGTAAGACCGGTACCAGCCTTAATCAGCTGATCTCGGGTCACTAAGTAAAAGGATTACACGAAATGACGCAAACACATAAAACACTGCTTTCACTGATTATCACCGGTGCCCTTTTCTCGGCCTCTGCCGTTGCAGCGTCCGATAACACCATTAATTTCCAGGGCGAAGTGGCTGATGAAACCTGTTCCATCTCGGTGAATGGCAATGCGGCCTCACCGGTGGTGCTGATGCCCACCGTGAGTAAATCCGATCTGGCTGCCAGCGGTGATGTCGCCGGACAAACCGCCTTTACCGTAGGTTTGACCGGTTGTACCGGCAATTCAGCTTCCTCAACAAAAATTTCAACGGTGTTTGTCGGCAATAACGTGACGGCCAATGGCAACCTGGCGAATACCGGCACCGCAAAAAATGTTGAGGTCCAACTGGTGGACAGTAAAGACGCGGTGATTAACCTGACAGGAGGCTATACCGGTGATGGCGACCTGACACTTGCCGCCGATGAGACCGAATCTTCGGCCACTTATAACGCGCAATATTATGCCAATGGTGTCGCCGCCGCCGGAACCGTGGCTGCTTCATTACAATACGCGGTGACTTACCAGTAATAATTAATCAGCGTACGTTCGGATATCCGGGCGTGCGCTGCATGCCATGAGATCGTCTGTATGTATTTACGCAATGTCCTGGGCGCATTATTTCTCAGCGTGATGTCAGCGACGGCACCAGCAAGCGTCACGCTGCTGGGCAGTCGGATTATTTATCCGGCACCCGCCAGCTCCATCAATATCCAATTTAAAAACGACGATAGCATTCCCTATGTTATTCAGACCTGGTTTGATGAGGGTGATATGGATGCCAAACCACAGCAGATTAATCGCGTGCCCTTTATTACTACGCCGCCGGTATTTCGTATTCAGCCGAAATCAGGGCAGGTCGCGCGTATTGTCGTCAGCCAGCCAGACAAGCTGCCTCAGGATCGAGAGTCCGTTTACTGGTTTAACATGCTGCAAATTCCGCCCGCATCACAGGCTGCCGCCGATAAGAATGCCATGACGGTCATGCTGCGCAATCGGGTGAAATTGTTTTATCGCCCTGCGGCAATAGGCAAACCGGGCAATATTTTATCGGGTATTAAAGTCCGCACTCTAATCGATCCCCAAAAAGGCAGCGGATTACAGATCGATAATGCGCAGCCCTGGCATGCTTCATTCGTCGCTATTTCCCTGCGTATCGCGGGAAAAAATTATGAGTGTGAACCCGTCATGGTTGCCCCGTTCTCCATGCATACCTGCTGGTTCAGTCATACCAAACAACGCTTACAGGGTGTAGGCAGCGTCAAACTCGACGCGGTTAACGATCAGGGAGCCAGAATAAGTGAAAATTACCCCATCAACTCCCAATGAATTGAAATTCCCCTTATTCTTTCTGACCGTTTCATTCTATTTCTCAACAGCCGTGCACAGTGAAGAATATTATTTCGATCCGTCGCTGTTTAAAGGCTCAGCCTTCGGTCAGAACATCGCGCAATTCAACCAAAGCGAGTTGCCCGCGGGGCATTATCTGGTCGATGTTTATGTCAATAATGCCCTCGTGTCATCCAGCGTGAAGCTTGAATTTTTGCCCCCGGCACAAGGAAAAGAGGTCGAGCCATGCTTGCCCTTTTCGCTGGTGAAAATGTTGCCGTTAAAAAAGGTTCCAGCAGAGCCAATAGATCGCGAGTGCGCCCCGCTTGCTGACTGGACGCCACAAGGGACCTGGGCTTTTGATGCCGCCGCGTTACGCCTGAATATCACGCTGCCCCTGTCAGCGCTTAAGCGCACGCCGCGTGGTTATATTCCGCCCGAACAGTGGGATGGCGGGATGACCGCGTTATTTCTGCGCCACAACACCAATTACACCTGGACGGAAAACAGCGCGGCCGCCTACCGCTATCAATATTTGTGGAGCGGGATAACCGCAGGCACTAATGTCGCCAACTGGCAGCTGCGTCATCAGGGCAATCTTCGCTATCTCAGCAGCAGTGTGGGTGGTAGCAGCTATCGCTACAACAAGGTACGAACCTGGGTGCAACGGCCACTGACGTCGATCAATAGCCAGCTTTCCCTTGGCGATAGCTACACAGACAGCTCGCTGTTTGGCAGCCTGCCGTTTAATGGCATAAAACTCGCCACTGACGAACGTATGTGGCCGCAAGGCAGACGCGGTTATGCCCCTGAAATTCGAGGCATCGCTTCATCTAACGCCCGTGTGATTGTGAAACAGTTGAACAAGGTCATCTATGAAACCGTGGTGCCGCCTGGCCCGTTTATCATTGATGATTTGAACAACACCCGCAGTCAGGGGGATTTTGAAGTCGAGGTGATAGAAGCCAACGGTAAAATCGCCACCTTTACGGTGCCCTACTCCTCGGTTCCTGATTCGGTTCGTCCGGGCAACTGGCATTACTCGCTGGCGCTGGGCCGTGTGCGCCAATATTACGCTGTGAATAACGCTTTTTTTGAGGGCGTGATGCAGCGCGGCGTCAGTAATAGTTTGACGGCAACCGTCGGTTCACGGCTGGCGGAAGATTACCAGGCGTGGCTTCTGGGAGGTGTCTGGGCAACCGGAATCGGTGCGATGGGTCTGAACACCACGTTTTCCCAGGCTAAGGCCGAAAATGACCAGCGCACCTCCGGCTGGCGTGCCGAGTTGAGTTATAGCAAGACCTTTCAGACCGGCACCAACCTGGTGCTGGCCGCTTATCGATATTCGACTCGTGGATTTCGCGACCTTCAGGATGTTTTAGGGGTTCGACGCCAGCAACAAGCGGACATCAACTACTACTCAGACTCGCTCAACCAGCGTAATCGCTTATCGGCGACACTCAGCCAGTCAATGGATGCGTATGGCCTGGTCAGTTTAAGCGCCAGCACCGCCGATTATTACAAC
>NZ_CAJCKS010000178.1:0-9687 GCF_903970985.1 Pantoea sp. ME81
TGCCTGGCGGCTTTAGCGCGGTGGTCCCACCTGACCCCATGCCGAACTCAGAAGTGAAACGCCGTAGCGCCGATGGTAGTGTGGGGCCTCCCCATGCGAGAGTAGGGAACTGCCAGGCATCAAATTAAAGTGTGCTGATATGGCTCAGTTGGTAGAGCGCACCCTTGGTAAGGGTGAGGTCCCCAGTTCGACTCTGGGTATCAGCACCAGTTTTAAAGCGTGAGTTCGGTAAATAACAGAATTTGCCTGGCGGCTTTAGCGCGGTGGTCCCACCTGACCCCATGCCGAACTCAGAAGTGAAACGCCGTAGCGCCGATGGTAGTGTGGGGTCTCCCCATGCGAGAGTAGGGAACTGCCAGGCATCAAACACAGAAGCCCTGAACGAAAGTTCAGGGCTTTTTTGTATGTTTAAAATTCGCAACCAGGCTCAAGATTTGCCAAAAACGTCGAAATGAGTTAATGCGAAATAATATTAAGGTCATAAAAAAACCTCTGCCAGATTGCGCAGAGGCTTAAGTAGCTCATTGAATATCAATGGATAACTTGAGAAAGGAAGGCGCGTGTACGTTCTGATTTCGGATTCGCGAAGAACTCCTGCGGCGGCGCTTCCTCAACAATCTCTCCGCGATCCATAAAGATCACCCGGTCCGCCACAGTACGCGCAAAGCCCATCTCATGCGTCACGCATAACATCGTCATACCATCTTCTGCCAGACCAATCATTGTATCGAGAACCTCTTTTACCATTTCTGGATCGAGTGCTGAGGTCGGTTCATCGAACAGCATGATTTTCGGTTTCATACACAGTGAACGCGCGATCGCCACACGTTGTTGCTGCCCTCCTGACAACTGCCCTGGAAACTTATGGGCATGTTCCGCGATACGCACGCGTTGCAGATAGTGCATCGCTAACTCTTCCGCTTCTTTCTTCGGCATCTTGCGCACCCAAATCGGTGCCAACGTGCAGTTTTGCAACACAGTAAGATGCGGGAACAAATTAAAATGTTGGAATACCATGCCGACTTCGGTACGAACACGCTCAATATTGCGCACATCATCGTTAAGATGGATGCCATCTACTACGATACGACCTTGTTGATGCTCTTCTAAATGATTGATGCAACGAATAGTCGTTGATTTCCCGGATCCGGAAGGCCCACAAAGAACAATGCGTTCGCGGGGTTTTACCAGCAAGTTAATATCTTTGAGAACATGGAACTGACCATACCATTTATTCACGTTTTCGAGCGTAATCATCATGGCGTCAGCCGCATTAGTCATAATTTGTGTCATGTAAAACCTCAGTGCGATTTACGCCCGGTGTGGAAGCGCTTCTCCAGATGCTGGCTATAGCGCGACATGCTAAAACAGAAAATCCAGTAGACCATGGCAGCAAATACATAGCCTTCGGTCGACATGCCCAACCAGGTGGGGTCAACGGTGGCTTGCTGCACGCTACTGAAGAGATCGAAGAGGCCGATGATGATCACCAGGCTGGTATCTTTAAACAGTGCGATGATGGTATTCACTAATCCGGGGATGGTCAGCTTGAGTGCCTGCGGCAGAATGACCAGCATCTGCGTTTTCCAGTAGCCGAGTGCCAGTGATTCCGCCGCTTCAGTTTGCCCTTTTGGCAGCGCTTGCAAGCCGCCACGCACCACTTCTGCAACATAAGCGGACTGGAAGAGAATTACCCCAACCAGCGCACGTACCAGCTTGTCGATAGTTGTGCCCTCTGCCATAAACAGCGGCAGCATTACCGATGACATAAAGAGCACGGTAATCAGTGGCACACCACGCCAGAACTCAATGAAAATCACTGACAGGGTGCGAACCACGGGCATTTTTGAACGACGAGCCAGCGCCAGCAGAATCCCCAACGGCAGCGCACCAGCGATGCCAATTGAGGCAATAATCAGCGTCAGCGTCAGACCGCCCCACTGGCGGGTTTCCACGCGATCCAGCCCCAGATACCCGCCATACATCAGCAGCCAAACAATGATCGGATAGATCACCGCCCAGCAGGCAATGTAGCGACCACGGCGTGGCATAGACTTAATGAACATGGGAATGATTGACACCAAGCCAACCACCAAGGCCAGATTAATGCGCCAGCGCAGTTCGTGCGGATAAAGTCCATACATAAACTGGCCAAAACGTGCGTGGATGAATACCCAGCATGCACCTGCTTTGGTGCAGTCTGCACGTGTTTCGCCAATCCAGTTGGCCTGGAAAATCAGCCAATCCAGCGCCGGTGGAATCACACTCCAGATAATCCAAAAGCTGAACAACGTGAGCAGGGTATTCAGCCAGCTTGAGAACAAATTTTTGCGCGCCCACAGCCAGGCTTTCCCTAACGGATTGCTGGGTGCAGGCGATGTATCGTGTGTGGTTACAGACATAATGATCCCGTTCTCTTATCGCTCAACTAGCGCAATTTTGCGGTTGTAAAGGTTCATCAGCAGTGAAATAAGCAGGCTGATGATCAGATAGACCGCCATGGTAATCGCAATAGTTTCAATGGCCTGGCCAGTTTGGTTCAGCACCGTGCCGGCAAACAATGACACCATATCGGGATAGCCAATGGCCGCTGCCAGTGATGAGTTCTTCACGATGTTGAGATACTGACTGGTTAACGGTGGAATGATCACGCGCATTGCCTGCGGGATGATGACCTGACGCATCGTGACAGGATTTGGCAGACCCAGCGAGCGGGCTGCTTCATTCTGACCGTGCGGCACCGACTGAATCCCAGAGCGAATCACTTCGGCAATGAACGATGAGGTATACACAGAAAGCGCCACCGTTAGCGCCGCCAGCTCCGGGATCATCACAAAGCCGCCGCGGAAGTTGAATCCGCGCAGTTCTGGTACATCCCAATGCGTTGCGGCACCAAACAATGTGTGTGCAATCAGGGGTAACAGCACAATCAAACCTGCAGCGGCGGGCCACGTGCGGCGTAACTGGCCGGTTTTTAATTGATGCTTACGGTTGAAGCGGAAAAGTGCAACGCTGCCGAGGATGGCCAGTGCCAGCGCAATCAGGAATGGCCAGGTGCCAGGTGCATACTCTGGCCACGGAATATACAAACCGCGGTTACTGACAAACGCCAGATCAAACGCATTGAGTGCCTGACGTGGCCCTGGCAGGTTACGCAACACCGCAAAGTACCAGAAGAAGATCTGCAGCAGCGGTGGGATATTACGAAACGTCTCGATGTAGATGGTCGAGAGTTTACGCAGCAGCCAGTTTTCAGACAGACGCGCGAGCCCCACGGCGAAGCCCAGGATGGAGGCAAATACAATGCAGAGTGCGGAAACCAGCAGGGTATTGGTCAACCCCACCATAAACACGCGCGCGTAAGTATCGCCTTCGGTGTAATCGATCAGGTGTTGGACGATGCCGAAACCGGCATTGCGCTCTAGAAATCCGAAACCGGAAGTGATGCCGCGGTTGGCCAGGTTGATTACTGTGTTGTGGACCAGATATCCCACCACAGCAAGCACCGCCACAATCGCGATGATCTGGTAAAGCCAGGCGCGAACCGTAGGATTACCAAACGAAAAATCCCTCTTTACGGTTGGGCGTTGTGACATGTTGAAACCTCAGTGAAGAAAACGCTTGGGCACCGCAGGGTGCGGTGCCCGACTGGCAGAACAGACTTAGCGTACTGGTGGAGCGTACTGGATGCCGCCCTGGTTCCAGAGTGCATTCTGGCCACGCGCGATTTTCAGTGCGCTGTCTTTACCCACGTTGCGATCGAACACTTCCTGATAGTTACCGACCTGTTTGATGATGTTGTAAGCCCATTTATTATCAAGTTTCAGGTCTTTACCGAAGTCACCTTCTGCACCCAACAGGTGAGCCATATCCGGGGTGGTGGGTTTGGCCGCCATCTGATCAACATTCTTAGAGCTCACGCCCATCTCTTCTGCGTTCAGCATGGCGTAAAGAGACCATTTAACGATGGTGAACCAGTCGTCATCACCACGACGTACCACAGGACCCAGCGGCTCTTTAGAGATCACTTCTGGCAGCACGATGAAATCATCTGGTTTGCCGAGTTTCACACGCAGTGCATACAGCTGAGACTGGTCGGAAGAGAGGGTATCGCAGCGGCCACTGTCGAGTGCTTTCGCTGACTCATCAGAACGGTCGAAGGTCACTGGCGTGTACTGCATTTTGTTGGCTTTGAAGTAGTCAGCCACGTTCAGCTCGGTATCGGTACCGGCCTGAATACATACGGTGGCACCATCCAGCTCTTTGGCGCTTTTCAGGCCCGCTTTCTTATGGGTCAGGAAGCCGATGCCGTCATAGTAGTTCACACCAGCGAACAAGAAGCCCATGCCACCATCGCGCGAAGAGGTCCAGGTGGTATTACGAGACAAGATATCCACTTCACCAGACTGGAGCGCAGTGAAACGCTCTTTAGCCGTCAGCGGGGTGTATTTCACCTTGCTTGCATCACCAAATACCGCAGCCGCAGCAGCGCGGCAAACATCCACGTCGATTCCAGTAAATTTGCCGCTGGCATCAGCGTAGGAGAAGCCTGGCAGGCCATCGCTGATACCGCACTGTACGAAACCTTTCTTTTTAATGGCATCCAGCGTGGTGCCTGCGTGCGCTTGTTGAGTAACGGCGAACAGCGAGGCTGCAGCGACCAGGGTGGAAAGCATCATCTTTTTCATAAAGCATCCTGTGTGGCGAGATCGTGTGTTGTTATGTTTGCACGCACTTTAATGTGCGCTTTTTTCTGGCTGTGGCGGTTAGCCATCCACGACTCTGCAAAGGTAATGCCAGGTTTGCAGAATCCTGAATTCACTGGAAAGATCTTTTAATAAAAGGACGCATCCAGAAATTTTGGCTACTATCGCGCACCAAAAGGCTGCATGACGAGACGACGCGATCACAAATAGTGCAAATAGTTTCACTATGTGGAAGCAGTGTGAGCCATCACTCAGGATAAAATGTATGCGTTTGCAGGGTTACGGTAGAAACAGTGCAGGATCACTGGGAAAGCGGCATGGCGGGCGTTATGACGCACAAAGCAGGCGCTAAAAAGGGGCAAAAGACGTGCGGTAAGAGAGACGAAATATCACGGATGCAATTGCAACTATCGTTACCATATCCGCGACAATTGTTTCATCCGTTGCTAACGCAGGGAAACTATGGGTGAGGCACAAACAAAAACGCCAACCCGAGGGTTGGCGTTAGCGCAGCAAAGAACAATTAGTTCATGCCGTATTTTTTCAGCTTCTTACGCAGGGTACCACGGTTGATACCCATCATCAGAGCTGCACGGGTCTGGTTGCCACGGGTGTACTGCATCACCATGTCCAACAGAGGCTGCTCAACTTCAGCCAATACCAGCTCATACAGATCACTTACATCCTGACCATTCAGTTGAGCAAAATAGTTCTTCAGTGCCTGTTTTACCGAATCACGAAGTGGCTTTTGCGTCACCTGATCCTGTGAGTTAACGGTAGAAACGGTCAGTACATCAGAATTTACGCGTTGTTCGAACATAGTTCTTTCAGCTCTTTATTTCGTTTACGCAAGATTTTCGAAGTATGCCTCCAACGCCTCCAGCTGTTCGCTGGCATCCTCTATGGCGTTGAATGTGCGCCGAAACTGGTCATCAGGAGCACTTTCCTGCAAATACCAGGAAACGTGTTTACGAGCAATACGGTATCCCTTGCGCTGACCATAAAAGTCGTGCAGTTCCCGTATATGTCCAATCAGCATTTGCTTCACTTCAGCCAGCGGCTTCGGTGCCAGCAGCTCCCCTGTGTCCAGATAATGCTGGATTTCCCGGAAGATCCACGGTCTTCCCTGAGCAGCGCGTCCAACCATAAGAGCATCGGCTCCGGTATAGTCGAGCACCGCTCTGGCTTTGTGCGGGTCAGTAATGTCACCATTCGCGATAATCGGAATGGAAACGCTCTGCTTAACTGTCCGAATGCTGTCGTATTCAGCGTGCCCCTCAAACAAACAGGCGCGCGTGCGGCCATGAATGGTGAGAGCCTGAATGCCACAGCGTTCAGCCAATTGGGCAATCTCTACACAATTACGATTTTCTTTGTCCCAGCCGGTGCGAATCTTCAGCGTAACCGGTACATCAACTGCATTCACTACCGCACGGAGGATGGACTCCACCAGTGACGGATGCTGCAGCAGTGCTGAGCCAGCCATCTTACGATTCACTTTCTTAGCCGGGCAGCCCATGTTGATATCAATGACCTGCGCACCAGACGCCACATTAATGCGCGCGGCTGCAGCCATCTCATCAGGATCGCAACCGGCAATTTGCACGGCACGGATTCCAGGCTCGTCACTATGCACCATACGCAACCGGGATTTATCACTGGCCCAAACTTCTGGGTTTGATGACAGCATCTCGGAGACAGTCATACCCGCGCCGTTCTCGTAACACAAGGTGCGAAATGGCTTGTCGGTAACGCCAGCCATAGGTGCAGCGATGAGTCGATTACGTAGCTGATGGTGTCCAATGCGCATGAAAAAGAAGTGACCCTAACTGTTCGCAAGGCGGCGTATATTACGCATTTTTTAACGAAGATGAAAGGCCAAACTTTGAACAATTCACCGTTAAACTGCGAGGAATTCGGCCTTAACAGCAATGCTACAACTAATAATCTATATAATTCAGTATATTAAAAAATTATGCTGAAATTGTGAGCAAAAGTTTTTCTTAAAACATGCCCAAAATCACGACATAAAAACCGCCACATCCGGTAATTAGCCAGAGAAATGACGGCGATATGATTATTAAATGTACTAATTTGATTGCTTTCAGGTAGCAGATTTGCGGCTGATATGCAGAGGGTGAGTTGCTTTCACTGTCTGATGGCCAAACAGCAAACCGGCCAGCGAAGCCAGCCGGTGATCAAACTCAGCGGCGCACACCGGTAATACGGCACCACTCCTCTTTTTCAGCCACCGGATCAAGTACGAAGCGCTCAACGTAGGCTTCGCACACCCCTTCAGCCTGGCTGGCTAATACGCCCGACAATCCCAGATGTCCGCCCGCTTTTGGCAATACGCTAATCAGCGGCGCCAGCTCACGTAGCGGGCCTGCGAGGATATTGGCGACAACCACATCCGCTTGCAGGTTCTCCGGCTGTTGATGCGGTAGATAGAGCGACAGACGATCAGAAACGCCATTGCGCTCCGCATTGTCACGGCTGGCCTGAATAGCCTGCGGATCAATATCAATCCCGATAGCCTGCGACGCGCCCAGTTTAAGAGCGGCTATAGCGAGAATGCCGGATCCACAGCCAAAATCGATCACAGTTTTGCCTTGCAGATCAAGTCCATCAAGCCAGGTGAGACAGAGCGAAGTGGTCGGGTGGGTGCCGGTTCCAAACGCCAGGCCCGGATCCAGCATCACGTTGACGGCATTCGGATCCGGCACGTCCCGCCAGCTCGGGCAGATCCACAAACGTTCACCAAAACGCATCGGGTGGAAGTTATCCATCCATTCACGTTCCCAGTCTTTATCCTCGATCTGCTCGATCTTGTGATGGAAATGCGATCCCAGCAGTGGATGTTGACTCAGTTCGGCCACCACATCGTCCATCTCGGTTTCGGCGTCGAACAGACCAATCACATCCGTATCGCCCCATAAGCGTGTTTCACCCGGCAGCGGTTCGTAAACCGGGTTGTCATGGGTATCCTGAAACGTCACCGAGACGGCGCCCACGTCCATCAGCGCATCGCTCAGCGGCTCGGCATTTTCGCCGGTACTGTTAATTTTGATTTGAATCCAAGGCATAGCGTTTCTCTTTATTTCACCGCAGCGTGACGCGCTTCAGGCGTGCTGCCAAACAAATTACCCACCACGAAGGCCAGCAGGCTTAAGGTCAATGAGGGAACGATAGGGTGAAAGCCCCATAGTTCAATTTTCAGGCTGGCGAGTAAGGTATAGCAAGCCGCGCCGACAACCATGCCGCTGATAGCACCTGTCGAATTAGCGCGCTCCCAATACAGTCCCAATACCAGCGGCCAGAGGAACACGGCTTCCAGTCCGCCAAAGGCCAGCAGATTGAGCCAGATAATCATATCCGGTGGATTCCACGCCGCCAGTAACAGCAATATGCCCAGCACGAAAGTGATAGTGCCGGATAGCATACGCAGGCGCGATTCATTCTCGCTGTGCTGTGGCGCAATACGCAAATAGAGATCCTTGATCAGCGTAGCGGAGGATTGCAGCAGCTGCGCGTTAATCGTTGACATGATTGCTGCCATCGGTGCAGCGAGAAACACGCCGGCTGCCATTGGCGGCAACACGGTGATCATCAGCGTCGGGATCACGCGATCCGGAACAGTGAGATCCGGCAGAATGGCACGACCTAACGCCCCCGCCAGATGCATGCCGAGCATCAGAATCACCACGACAATGGTGCCCAGAATGATGCCGCGATGCATGGCTTTACTGTCTTTATAGGAGATACAGCGCACCGCAGTATGCGGCAAACCAATCACGCCAAAGCAGACCAGCACGGCGAAAGAACTCAGGAATGTCGGATTAATGACGTTACCAACACCTTCCGGCGACACGAGTTGGGGATCGATGGTGCGCAGTTTCGTCACGGCCGTTTCGAGTCCACCCGCCTGATGGATAATGGCAAACAGCAGCAGGAAGGTGCCGACCAGCATTACCAGGCCTTGCATTGCATCGTTGAGTACGCTGGCACGGAAGCCGCCAAACGCGGTATACAGCGCGATGGTGCCACCAAAAATTAATAAGCCGGTGTCGTAAGGAATACCCGCAGCGGTTTCCAGCAGGCGTGCACCACCAATAAACTGTACGGTCATTGCGCCAACAAAAGCCACTAATAAGCTAATACTGGAGAGCCAAATCAGCAGTGTGCTGCCATAGCGGCCATATAGCATGTCATTCAGCGTCACAGCGTTATAGCGGCGCGCGAGAATGGCGAATTTCTTTCCTAATACACCGAGCGAGAGCCACACCGCCGGCACCTGAATCATCGCCAGCAATACCCAGCCAAGACCATATTTATAGGCAGCACCCGGCCCGCCAATAAACGAACTGGCACTGATGTAGGTGGAGGTAATCGTCATGGCCAGCACAAAGCCACCCATCGAACGGCTGCCGAGGAAGTATTCGGTGAGGAAATTGCCCTGACGGTGTTTGCGCATCGCAAACACCGATAAACCGGCGATCAAGACCAGATAGGCTAATAGCGGCAGAATGATTTCACTGTCCATCTTGATCCTCAAGCGACATGTCGCGATACAACAGGCGAACCATCACCCAGCAAAGGACGATAAATAGCAGCGGGGCGAAAATGCAGGAGAGCTCAAACCAGTGCGGTAATCCGGTGATGCCGCTCTCATTGCCGCCTAGCCAGGCACTTAGGCCCCAGACGGCGAGGTACGCCAGCGTCAGATAAAATGCCCAGCGCGCCTCTTTGTTCGCTTGTAAAAAACGCCAATCCATTATGCAACCTCAACGGTAACAAAAATGAAAAAGGCCGGATTAACCGGCCTTTGTTTGCTCTGCGCTGCAATTACTTCTCGAGCAGGCCGAGTTTTTTCTCCAGATAGTGGATGTTGGTGCCACCCTGCTGGAAATGTTCGTCGGACATGATTTTCATCTGCAGCTCGACGTTGGTCTTGATGCCGTCGATGATCAGTTCCGCCAGC
>NZ_CAJCKS010000179.1:0-9612 GCF_903970985.1 Pantoea sp. ME81
GTTTATTGCCACCTAGCTCAATAACGGCGGTGCTGTCGCGGCCAGCGTAATGGCCTGGCAAGATATTCACATCGCCGACAAATCCCGCGACAAAAGGATCCTGCGGACGGCGATAGATGTCATCCGGGGTACCAATCTGGCGAACGTGTCCAGCAGACATCACCACTACCCGGTCACTCATGCTCAGCGCTTCGCCCTGATCGTGTGTGACAAATACCGTGGTGACGCCGAGTTTGCGCTGAATCGCTTTTAACTCAACCTGCATCGATAAACGCAGATTTTTATCGAGTGCGGAAAACGGCTCATCCAGCAGCAGCACTTTCGGGCGAATCACCAGAGCGCGCGCCAGGGCAACACGCTGCTGCTGCCCACCAGAAAGTTCACGCGGCTTACGCTGACCGTAGCCCGCCAGTTTAACCAGCGCTAATGCCTGTTCTACACGCTCAGCGATTTCCGCCTTGGGCACACCGCGCATACGCAAACCATAACCAACATTCTTCTCCACGGTCATATGCGGGAACAGTGCGTAGTTCTGGAAGACAATACCGATTTCACGCTGGTAAGGAGGGATCTCGGTGACCAGATCGCCATCAATAAAGATCTCGCCGCCATCTGCTTCGGCAAAGCCTGCCATCAGGTTTAGCAGTGTGGTTTTGCCACAGCCTGATGGGCCGAGCAGCGTAATAAACTCACCCTCTTCGATGGTTAACGAAATTTTGTGTAGCGCTATGGCATCGCCAAAGCGTTTAAGTACGCCATCCAGTTGCACGGCAACATTGGCTTTATTGGCAACAGGATGCAGCACGTCGGGCTGCGGGAACGAGGTGACTTCTGCACTGACCATGGACTCTCCAGAAACGGGCTATCTTTGCTTGCCACCAGCATACGGTGAATGCGTGCATCATGCGGTTAGTGCTTCCTGAAGCTGGTGTTTGGAAAAGTTAAAGCAGACAAATCGGCTGCGCGCGGCCTGATAACCGCGCCCTTCAGCCTGGTGTGTGATTAATGAGAACAGGGACGAGATAACTGAAGGGTGCGGCTCAATAAGCATGTGCAATGAGTGACAATGTCACTTCATAGACACATCCACTCCGCTAACCGCCGCAACATGGCATCGCAGGCGGTCAGCTGTTCCAGGCTGATAAACTCATCGGGTTTGTGCCCTTGCGCCATACTGCCAGGACCGCAGATAACACTTGGGATACCAGCCTGATGGAACAAGCCGCCCTCGGTGCCAAAGGCCACCGTGCTAAAGCTGTCGGTACCGGTCAGGTGCGCAATCAAACGCGCCGCGGGACTCTCCGCGTCAGTATATAAACCGGGATAACCACTGATAGATGTGAAACGAATCGACGTGTCGCGATTGACGGCCTGCATCCGGGGCAACAGGTCGCGCTGTGCGTAACGCTCCAGTTCGTCTGCTACCTGTTGCGCATCATCTTTGGGTAAGGTGCGAACTTCAAAATCAAAACTACATTCTGCAGGCACAATATTCAGCGCCCGCCCGCCCTGAATCACGCCGGTTTGCACGGTGGTATAAGGCGGATCAAAACGCGCATCCTGATTTTCCGCAGCAGCCAGTCGCTCACCCATCTCGGTTAGTCGATGAATCAATTTCGCTGCGTACTCGATAGCATTCACGCCTTGTGGCGCATAAGCAGAGTGGCACGCCGCGCCCTGCACTTCACATCGCATGCCCAGTTTGCCTTTGTGGCCTAAAACCGGTTGCAGCTCGGTGGGTTCGCCGATGAGGCAAATGTCCGGCTTTTCCGGGCGCTGCGCTAACGCATCCAGCAAGGTTCTGACGCCGAGGCAACCCACTTCTTCGTCATAAGAGATCGCCAGATGCAGCGGCTGAGTGAGAGGTTGTGCCAGAAAATGCGGTACGGCCGACAGCATACAGGCGATAAATCCCTTCATATCCGCGGTGCCGCGCCCGTAGAGTTTGCCGTCATGCTCGGTCAGCGCAAAAGGCGGAACGCTCCACGCTTGCCCATCCACAGGTACCACATCGCTGTGCCCTGAGAGCATCACACCGCCCTTGCCAGCAGGACCGAGCCTGGCATAAAGATTGGCTTTACTGCGCTCAGCGTTATGAATCAGTTCGCAGTTCACACCCAGATCGGTCAGATAGCGCCAGACAAAATCGATCAGCGCCAGATTGGATTCGCGGCTGGTGGTATCAAAGGCTACCAACTGAGCCAGTAACGTACGGCTGGTCACCATAGAAGTTCCTTGCATCACTCGTCGCCCGGCACGCCATAGCTGGGGGCTTTTGTCGGATCCAACGCGCGGACCACGTAATCCTGCATTTGTGGCTGATATGCCTGCCACAGTGTGCTGAGTTCATCGATAGGATTGGCCTCCGTCCAGTCAATGCGCAGGTCAACGATTGGCCAGACAGGTTCAGCCACAATCGACAGTGCTGCTGAATGCACCGGCCCAGCTTCGCCTCCCGCCGTCATACCGGCCTGCATGGCACACAGAAGGCGATCGGCGAGGTGCCCCTCGCTCCGCTCAAAGGCGTTAACCATCGCGACAATCACCTCGGTATTGGCGAGTAAATTTCCTGCCGCCACACATTCCACGCCACTCAACGCATGGTTCACTCCCAAGGTTTTTTCTCCGCTGAAGCAGGCACTTTGCCCATCAGCCGCCAGCACGGTGACCTGGCGATATTGATGATATTCGTCAGACGCCAGCCCGGCGGCTAAGGCGGCCTGAGCAGATTTTCCCTGCAGCAACTGGTCAAGAATGCGCGGGCCCAGCGCCGGTAAGGTGATGTTCTGTGTGGAAACGGCGCCCACCTGGGTGCGTAACCAAGGGCAGCGCGCGCCGACGGCAATACTGGATGAGCTAATGGCGATACCCATCTGCCCGGTCTCAGCACAGCGTCCTACAATCGATAACGTCATGATCAGGCTCCTGCTTGTGGCTGCCAGTCGTCCGGGATAACCGCGATTACATCAATTTCCATCAGCCACTGCGGCTGACCCAGCCCTGAAATCACCAGTCCGGTTGAGATCGGATACACACCCTTCAGCCATTTACCCACGACCTGATAAACCGGCTCACGATAACGCGGGTCAATAATATAGGTGGTGGTTTTGACGATGTGTGACAGGTCGCTGCCCGCCTCTTCCAGCAGCTGCTTGACGTTTTTCATCGCCTGATCGGCCTGGGCAGCCGGATCGCCAAGCCCAATCAGATTGCCCTCGAAGTCAGTGCCAATCTGACCGCGAACGTAAACGGTATTGCCGGCACGCACAGCCTGGCAAAGATCGTTGTCGAGGTTTTGGTTAGGGTACGTTTCTTTGGTGTTGAATTTGCGGATGCGTGTATGTGTGCTCATGTCTGCCTGCGGAGATGAATGGATGTCCCGCAAGGTATACCGTGCGACGCGCAGCAGACAAAACAGCATTAACCGAGGTGTTGGTTTTGAAAATCCTAATCCAGTGAATCAATTGCTATCTGCCATGGATGGCAGATACTTTTCGTTAGCTTTGCCACTTATTCATCAACAATGACACCAGCTCACCCGCAGGCATTTCACGTGCCAGCGCCGCTCCCTGCCCAGCCCACTGCGCGCCAAAGCCGTGGTGCTGTTTCGCCGTAGCGGCTGCGGCTAGCGCTTTGCCCAGCGAATAGGTCAACGGATAATCCGGTACATCACTGGTGGCGAAGTCACGACTAAAATCGCAGAAATCATTGCGTAAACAGCGCGCCTGACGTCCAGAAATCGCAGCGGTAAGTTCGGTGCCGGTTGCACTGGCCTGTTTCATTGCCGCGCGATAAGCCGTGTTCGCTGCTGATTCCGGGCATAACACAAAGGCGGTGCCCAACTGCACACCGGTTGCGCCCAGTTGCAACATGGCAGCGATACCTGAACCCTCCATGATGCCACCCGCCGCAATCACCGGATGCGCAGTTTGCTGACGGATTGCCTGCACCAGGGTGAAGGTCGACATTTGATGGTCGAAAGCCTGAGGATCAAAATGCCCGCGATGCCCGCCTGCTTCAATCCCCTGCGCCACGATGAAATCAATGCCGCTGCGCGCGATGGTCAATGCTTCTGCCACACTGGTCGCGGTGGCCAGCAACACGATCCCACGTTCCTTGAGTCGTTGAATCACGGCCGCAGAAGGGATGCCAAAATGAAAGCTCACTGCTGCCGGCGCCGCCTGCTCAATCACGTTGAGCATCGCGTCATTATTCAGGAAGGTTTGATAGATCTCCGAGAGAGTCAAAGGTAACTCGGCTTCATAACGCGCAAACAACGGCGCAAAGCGATTAATCCACGCCTGCTCGCGTTCAACGTCGCGTACCGCTGGCGCATGGCAAAAGAGGTTGACGTTGATGGAGCCTCGGGTGAGCGCCTGCGTTTGCGCGATCATCACAGCTGCCTGTTCGGGAGTGGAGGCCCCCACACCGATAGAACCTAGCGCACCGGCATTGGTGACGGCGGCGGCCATTTCAGGGGTGGAGACGCCCGCCATCGGTGCCTGAATAAGCGGGTATTCCAGCTGAAGCGCCTGACACAGGGCGTTCGTCATGTTGCTATTCCTTTGATTCTGCAGTTGGGCAAACCTAAACTCCCCTTCTGCGGCAGAGAAATCAACCCAAAATTTGGACCAGGAACCTCAACAGCACAGCGTGCAACGTAGAACGGTAAACCAAACGAAGGAAAGAGACTAAATCGCAGGAGGGAAAACAGAGAGGGCAAGTTGCGCCCTCTGGAGAGTTAATAATTGAATTTACGTTTCTCTTCATCTTTTGCATTGGGCGCGGCAATTAAATTCCACAGCGCTTTGCCGAGACGCAACAGGCTTTTACCCGGTTTGATGTAGGAATTTTCAATGATGCCATTACTTACCGCGCAGAATATCACATCAATTTTCTTCACACTTCCTTTGGCGCGATGCCTTCCATATGCCTTATGCGGGAGTGCCGTGCGCGCTATCAGATTACAGGTTGACCCTTTCATTTCAGCCTCACAGTATATCCGTGAATTCGTAAGGGAATAATTGCATCAGCACGCAATGTTGGTCAACCTGACAGCAGAGTGGAAACAATATAAAAATTCACATCAATATAATATTTATCACCCACCACCAGACAAATACCAATATTATCAACGATATAATTAATTAACAATTCATTCATATCCTTTTCTTATTTTTGTGAAATGGGACATGATTGATGTTTTTCTTTATACCGAATCTCACGCTTTGAAATTCAGATAAGCGGTGAAAATAATAAAGCCCACCCCGCATTGATAGCGTGTGGGCTTTACATCAAAAAAGTGAGGGTTATTGAATTAATCTCTCAACATCCCGCCGTCGTTTGCGATAATCGGCGGGCGTTTCACCATACTGTTTTCGGAACCAGGAAATAAGATGTGAAGCATCAGAAAAACCGCATGATTTCGCGACACTGTTAATACTCACATTACTGCTGGTCATTAATTTTCGCGCATGCTCTAGCCGCATTTTACGCCAGTGAACGGCTGCGGTATCACCGGTGCTGTGCAAAAATGCCTGGTTCAGCTGACGAAGGTTAATCTGCATGGCATGCGTCAGGGTTTGCAACGGTTCAGGCGAAGACAGATGCTGCTGCATGTACGCAACGGTGCGCTTCACCAACTCGTCATCATAGTTTTTTAGCTCCCCGCCCATGCTGGAGCGTGCTGTGGAGACTTGCCGCTTTTTACTCTCTTCCATCAACAGGTACTTCTGCACTTTCTTCGCCCGCAACTCACCACAATGCTGCAGGATGATATCCATGGCCAAATCGCGCGCGGTGCCAACCGGACAGGAAATGACCCCGCCGTCACTCAGGTAGGTTTGATCGATCACCGGCGTCACCGAAGGGAAGCGCTGTCGAAATTCATCGCGCGTCGTAAAGTGAATCGCACACTTCTTACCTTCCAGCAAACCCGCCTGGGCCGCCATAAAGGTGGCGCTGCACAGGGTTATAATAGGGATACGCCGCGCTTGCAGTGACCGCATCGCTTCCAGCAGCCACGCAGGCGAATCGCGCGTCTCATCAAGCAGGCCACCGGCAAACACCACGTAATCCCACTGATCGTCCAGGTTAAAAGGCGCGGTTGGCGTAATCTGCAAGCCACAGCTGGATGTCACGGGCTGATTGTCACAGCTCATCCACTCCCACTGACAGAAAATCTGACGGCTGAGGAAAGACACATCCGCCGCAAAGCGGATGGGTTCGATCAGTTCTGACACACAGTGCAGCGTGAACTTGTTGATCAGCACAAAGCCGATGCGAATGTCAGGTCGCAGCGGCAATGCTGGTTCGTCAGTGGCTGGATTCGGATAATTGTCCATCTCCACTGCACCTTACCGTGAAAACACCACGGTGCGATTTTCATACAGGAACACTCTGCGCTCGGCATAACACGAGACCGCATGTGCCAGCGTTAAGCGCTCGATATCGCGCCCTTTATCCACCAGATCGTCGGCGTAATCGGCATGACTCACCACCTCGACTTTTTGGCTGATGATCGGCCCTTCATCGAGATCTTCATTGATGAAGTGCGCGGTGGCCCCCACCAGTTTTACCCCCTTGTCATAGGCCTGATGATAAGGCCTGGCCCCTTTGAATCCGGGTAACAAGGAGTGATGGATGTTGATGGCACGACCCGACAGCTTCTGACACATCTCCGCCGACATCACCTGCATGTAACGCGCCAGCACTACCAGTTCCGCCCCCGTCTCCTGTACCACCTGCCAGATTTGTTGCTCCTGTTCCGCACGATTCGCCGCAGATACCGGGAAATAGTGGTAAGGCAAACCATGCCAGGCCACGATGGGCTCCAGCAGCGGATGGTTAGAGATCACCGCTTTGATATCGATGGCCAACTTACCGGCGCGATGGCGATACAACAGATCGTTGAGACAGTGATCGGTTTTCGACACCATGATCACCACCGGCACTTTATAGCCGGGTTCGGTGAGTTCGAACGACATGGCGAAGTCAGCCGCGCGCGTGCTGAATTCATCACGAAATGCCGCCGCATCAAAGTTGTCGGTCTGCGGTTCAAATACGGTGCGGATGAAAAATCGCTGCGCACATTTGTCATCAAAGCTGTGCTGCTCATTAATGTAACAACGCTGTTCCTTAAGAAAGCGCGTGACTACGTCCACGCTGCCCAGTTTTCTCGGGCATTGGGCGGTCAAAATCCAGTTGGCATTACTACGACTCATAAAAGACCCTCACATCATTGGCAACTGAGCCGAATGGCGGTGACTTGCAAGCCACCGCGTAAATTGACGACGATGTCCTATCAGGACAGCACGCTAATGCCATATTCCGCGCCGGCATCCAGCAGCCAGCGATAGCTGTAGTCCGCAAAACTGCGGCGCACCACCAGTTCCCAACGATCTTCTGTTGGGCGACGCAGGATCACCGTGATGGTGGCAAAGCAGGTCATCACACCTTTACCTACCGGGAAATTCTGCGGATGAACGTCATACACCACCGATTTTTTCAGCAGATTGATCGCCTGTTCACCGCGCAACTCCAGCAAGGTTTGCCCGCCGCCAATGTTCACAATTGCGTAGTGCGCATCGCCGAGCGCAACGCGTAACTGCTGCTCAATGGCATACTCTTCACCCTGCGGCACAATCAGCAGCCACTCGTCCGGTGACATCCACTGCGCGCTGTATGCACCAGCTTGCGTCAGGGATAAAGGCTGCGCGGGCAGAGAGAGCTGCAATACGGCGCGCAGCGCCTTATCCAGCTCGATAGCCGATCCGCGCAGCGTCAGATGACCGAGGTCAGCGCGCTCGCGCAATGTGATATCAGAGGCGCCCGCTACCGTGGGAACACCCGTTTTGATATAGCTCCACACCAGCGGAGATTCGCCCACCAGCGGCGTCGCGGGATGTGCATTAAAGAGGTTGGCAGTGAGGGTCTCAGACATTCTGGCGCTCTCCTTTTGGATCGATAAACACGGAGCTAACAATTTTGGCTTCAGTGAATTGACCGTCTGAACTGGCGAGCCAGACGGTTTCGCCCATGCGGTGATGTCCGCGTGTCACCACGGCCATGGCAAAGCCGCTGTCCAGCGTCGGGCTGTAGTAACTGGAGGTGACGTGGCCATACATCGGCACAGGCACCGCGTGCTGCGGATCGAACACCACCTGCGCCCCCTCTTCCAGCACCACTTTAGGATCTTTCGGTAACAGCCCCACCAGCTGTTTACGATCCTCGCGCAGTACATCGGATCGGGTGTGCGATCGTTTGCCGATCCACGAGAACGGTTTGTCGTTACCCACGCACCACTCCATCCCGAGATCGTGCGGTGTCATTGATCCGTCGGTGTCCTGACCGCCAATGATGAACCCCTTCTCCGCACGCAATACGTGCATGGTTTCCGTCCCATAAGGGGTGAGGTTGTATTTCTTGCCGTGCGCGAACAGCACTTGCCAGACATGCAACGCATAGTTGGCTTGCACGTTGATTTCATACGCCAGTTCGCCGGTGAACGAGATGCGGAACACGCGGGCCGGAACATCCGCCACCTTGCCTTCACGCCAGTCCATAAATTTAAAACTGTCACGCGCCAAATCGATATCGCTGAACTCCGCCAGCAGATCGCGGGCTTTAGGCCCGGTGACAGTGATGGTGGCCCAGTGATCGGTGACCGAGTTGAAGTAAACCTGCAGTTCCGGCCACTCGGTTTGATGCCAGAGTTCCAGCCACTCCAGCACGGTGGCGGCATTGCCGGTGCTGGTGGTCATCAGGAAGTGATTCTGGCCAAGGCAGCTGGTGGTGCCGTCATCAAACACCATGCCATCGTCGCGACACATCAGGCCATAGCGCACACGGCCCACCGGCAGTTTGGCCCACTTGTTGGTGTAGACGCGTTCGAGGAATTCACGCGCATCCGGCCCCTGAATATCGATTTTGCCGAGGGTTGAGGCATCGAGCACGCCAACGCTTTCCCGCACTGCGCGACATTCACGTACCACCGCCTGATGCATCGTCTCCAGTTGCCCGTTGACGCGCTGCGGGAAATACCAGGGGCGCTTCCACTGCCCGACATCTTCAAACATCGCACCCTTTTCCACGTGCCACTGATGCAGCGCGGTATAGCGCTCCGGCTGGAACAGCTCGTTGCAGTGGCGTCCGGTCACTGCGCCAAAGGCCACAGGCGTATAGTTGGGGCGGAACATGGTGGTGCCAACGTCAGGAATGCTGCGGTTCAATACCCGCGCCGCAATCGCCAGGCCATTGATGTTGCCCAGTTTGCCCTGATCGGTACCGAAACCCATGACAGTGTAACGTTTGATATGTTCAATCGATTCAAAGCCTTCACGCGTGGCCAGCTCAATGGAAGCGGCCGTTACGTCGTTCTGCAAATCGACAAATTGTTTCGGTGCGCGCATGGTAGTTTTCATGTGCGGCACTTGATACAGCGCCAGCGCCGGACCATCGCGACGCGCCCGCGTTTGCGGCAGCGCAATTGGCTGAGGTGCGCCGCCAGTTTCTTCAGCGGCACGTTTTCCCGCCTCGAAACCGCTGCTGAGTACGTCAGGCAAGCTGTAGATACCTTGCGCGCCTCCTATAACCATCATCCCTTTTACCTGC
>NZ_CAJCKS010000180.1:0-9404 GCF_903970985.1 Pantoea sp. ME81
CCGTCTGGCGCAGGAAGAGCAATTGGATGCCAAACAAGCCGAGCAACTCACGCAACTGTTGTATACCGTTGCCTGCGCGCATCACCGGCGAGCTGCCGGCGCTGGATGCGCTCCTGAACCGTTCAGGCTGGCGGCGCGTTGCGGCCGCAGGTGAAGATGAGCTTCTGCATCACCTGCTGGCAGACGGCTTCGTCAGGGCATAAGGGCCCGTGCGGGCATCATGATGCCGCCAGGTGACGTCTATGCCCGCCGTACTGCGCCTTAAATCGGGTGGCCATCGTATTCTCTCGGAAAGTCACCACATCAGCTATTACCGACTCAGGCATCAGAAATGAACCAGTAAGGATGCTCCCGGATAAAACAAGGAAAATAACGTCATGAAAAATGAATTTCACCCACAACTGCTGGAAGATGCCGCGGCCTGGTTGTTCTGGACGCTGGTATCCCGCGACGGGTTTGAGCTCACGCTTAAAAATCTTTTACAGACCCGGGGCCAGTCCGTGCTCAGCAACCCTGAGCGGGAAGCGATTTTCCGGCGCTTTCCGCTCGACGGGATGCCTGCATCCTCGTTCAGCGCCTTCTGTACTGCGGTTGCTGAGCATGCGTACGCCCGGGCCGTGCGGGAAGAAAATCTTACCGGCATGATTTACAGCGAGGACCGCTTAAGCGGGCGGACATCTTCCGCCGCTGGCATTTCTGCTTCGCATCTCAATTTACCAGTGACGATTGACGGCGACAGGTTTCCCCGGTGTGGTTCCCTCTGCCTGCGCGCGCCCCTGCCCGCGGTCGCGTTCGCGGATTCGCTGCCCCCTGAAGGTATCCTGCGCATTGCGGATACCCGCGCCCTGGGTTTCAGCATGCCGCTCTGGTTGTCTCCCCAGACGGTCAGCCAGGTAGATTCCCGTCTGTGGCTTATCACGGGAATATTTTATATCCCTCAGCATCCCGAGCTCACAGACCGTGCCTGGAAAGAGGTCATACCCAACGCCGTCTGCGCCAGGGAGCGGATAGTCATGGAGAAGGATGGGGAAGCAGTGAGCCTCGACTTCCACTGGCACAGTCGCGCGCACTGAGACCATTAAAAGAGTAAGTTTCGGTGCTGGCAACAGCAAGCGTGTCAGCGGGACGTGCTGCAATTCTGAGGGAGCGCATAAGAACAGTGCTGAGCCATCATCATTCCGGTTGTCACTTATACCTAGTGTAAATAGATGAGGATAATCAGCCTGCCAGCTGCAGGTAGTGGCCCGGCGTGGATGGCAAATAATTTCAGAGATCTGTCTTAAGATCTAAAACATCCCCGTTTTTTACGGGCTGTGAATGCAGAGATTACTCAGGACCCCTCCTGTCAGCAAACTCGTTATTACAGGAGGGACCCTGGGTAAGTGTGTGCTGGCGGGATTAGAATCCCGAAAATGTGCGCTGGCGGGGAAATACGGGTTTCTGTCCCGCCAGTGCACATCGTCAGGGCGTCCCCAGACTCAGATGCGAGGTGAAAAAGAGCCCTGCCCGACAGCACACACTGACAAACAACCCCTGATCACACCCACATATGCTGGTAATCTGCTTGAGAGCGTGCCCGGCAGCACACATGTTTACTTATACCGTTATGACCCGGCTGTAGACGATCATTGCAAATCAGAGGGTTTTAATTTTTGGGTTACGTTATTAATAATAAGGTAATTCTCACGTTCTTTACGGACAAGTGAGAATTCCAGATATCCGATTTTCTGCAACTGCTTTAGCGCTTTTTGATCGTGCGATTTTGTTCGCTCACCGAGCTGGAGAGCGAAAGGCGTTCACGCAGGCGCGCAAAGGCCACAGGTATGGGGTGAGCGAGAAGTCTTTCAATAAGGGTATAAATCGCCTACGCCGCCTCTTTTTTTTTGAAACGCCTTAATCGCATGCTGTTGCAGGAGCACGCGATAATCGAGCTGAAAAAGCTCACTGAGCTCCTCATCGGCTTCCAGCCTAACAATGTCTTTGTCAGCGTCAAAATAGCCGGTTTTGAGCAGGCCTGTCTGGGAGCTACCACGTACTTCTTTTACCCGTTTAAACGAGACCGACATGTTACGCAGTTTACCCAGCGACCCATGAATTGCATTGCGTAGACGACTGTCTAAGCGTTTGGCTGAAAATCCGCAACCCTTTGCAAAATCAGTAAATTTTAGCTCGATTTTATTTGAATTAAGGCCGTGCTTGCTGAATGCACAGATGACACCAATCCAGACCTTGAAGTCGCAGTCCATATCCAGACGCGGGCCCGCAATATTGATGTTGTCGTAACCTTCAGCTTTGGCGATATTCAGCTGGGAAAACAGCTCGGAGGCAACCACAACATTATTTTTCCCTGCGACTTGGAAGGTTTGGGCACAAAAACTACCAGTCGCATAAGGGCGACGGGCTGCACAGTATTATTAGAATTAACTGTGAGTTTTTTTCCCCCTGATGATCATGTCGCTGTATAACGCATCGAAAATAAAAGTGTTTTATTTTATTTGGTTATATGAATTCCCTGAACGTATGTGCTGGTCAAGAGTATGATCCGGGCGCTTCCCACCAGAACACACAATACATCCCGGCATGACACATTGCTATCCCGCTGATACACAACCACCCGTGCAGTGCACATCGGGATCTGGTCTCATACCAGTCATGCCAGGCTTCACAGGACGCCGGGATCTGTATGGAACTATAAGGATCATAATGGAACTGTTTCTGGATCGTTCCTGTGGATTTGTGAATAAGATCGTTAATGAAAGAGCGCGGCCTGAGTCTGCAGAACATTTCTGGCATCGCTCTGCAGAATGGCTCCCTTCATTCATCGTGTGAGCGGGAGGATTCTGCTGCCCGACATCATGCACTGGCCTTCGCAGGTGACCTGCATGCCATGAATTTTTTTGTCGGTATTTATCCTGACGTTCGTAACAGGCGCTATGCTATCGTGCCCGGCCGATCGTTAAGTGAATGGCATGAATAATAGAATATCATTCTGGCCCTGAGCGGCTTAGCTTAAGAATTTGTTCGCGCGTGGCCATTCGGGTAAGTATGATCGCCAGAATAGCCGTTGCCCCTCCCAGGGCAGTAGACTCAAACCGGTGAATGGCAATACCTGTCTGAGGGATGCCGAATCCTGAGATCATGAAAACAACCATTGTAGTGATGAGAAAGCTGAAGAGGCCATACGATCGATTAATCATGGAATAAGAGAATGTGAAGGCAGCGAATCCGGTGATAATAAATCCAGCCATTATAAATAACGAACTGCTGCAATAATCGATGAGGCCAGCTGCCGTAATACAGCCTGTCAGCGTTCCAAGCACACGTGCCTGCACTCTTGATAAGGTATCCCGGTAATTATTTCGCAGGCAGATGAGCAGCGTCATACTCGCCCAGTAGCCATTTGTCAAGTTTAGCAGATGAACTGCCGTCAGCGCACCAGCCATCCCCAGGATGCCGCATATGACCGACCATTGCAGATGGACACGGTGTCTGTACTTTACAAGAAAATGCATTAAAAAACGTTTCCACGTGCCTGGGCTGAAATCGCGAAGCTGAAAGCTTCGTCGCTGGAAGATTATTGCCAGAATTATTATCTGTAGTATTCCGCCTGCACCGACAAGGCCGGCACGCAGAAAGGCATAATTTGGGCTTCCAGCAAAGCTGCCCGAGACGAGGTAACTAATTGTCCACTGCTGCAGCATCCACCATGCACTGACATCGATGTTAGCCATTACCACATACAAGCCGGTATAAAGCAGTGCACCGGCCAAATACAGGGGAAATATATTTCCAGTCAGACTACCCAGCCAGGTAGCAAAAATAAGACCCGCTACAGTGGTTGCGAGCAGCGACAGTGATGATCCCCCCCATGTTTTGTTTGCTCCGAAAGCAAGGGTAATCGCGCCACTTGTTGCGATACTGGCTGCGGCAACATGGTCGGTCAAATAGCCTGCAACGCTGATAACGATGATGGCGGGCAGGCAGTAAAACCCCAGCGTAATATCGTGTCGGATACCCGGTTCAGACGGCATGAGATCTCCGGTATACAAACAGGGCTGAGTAATGGCCAAAAATGAGAAATCCAGCTGCGGCCTTCGTTGATAACACTGTTTTCTTCTCCTTTCAAATTCCTGTTGATCAACTTTTAGAATACTTCGTTTTAAGAGCCACTACGGGCAGCATTCTCCGTGCCCTTATTCTTCCGGTCCAGCACTCTGACCTGATGTTTCTGACATACTCACGTCGATTTATATAACGTGGTGAGATTTATGTCTTCATCAGTTATAAGAGGGCATCCCCGCGAAGAAACGATTTTACTACGAAAAGTTCATTCATTCTCCTCCGGGATGGCATAAATCAACTCGCTGCCCTGATGATGAATGTTACCCACTTTTCTGCTGACCGGGTACCACGTGAACGCCGTTTCGGGAAGGGCTACGGCGTGCGCAATTTCTTCTGCCCGCTCAGGTGACGTGTCGGCGCTAAGCCACTCGCAAACGGCGTCAGGGGTAATCACCAGCGGGTGCCTGTCATGAATATCAACCATGCCCCTGTTGCTGCCTGACGTCACAATCACAACCCTTCTTTTCCGTGGTCATATCTGTACAGCTGCCTGCCGCCGTTTCACCGCGTGCATTAATCAGCGGCTGCTTATCCCACCACTCCGGGCCATAGCCCCAGAGCACGGTGTCGAGTCGCAGAGCATCGTGCTGTCCGTTGAGGAGCAGCACACGCGTGCCCGGCGCAACGTTATACCGGCCGATGGGCTCAGTGTCGAAGGTGATCTGGTCCGGCTTCAGACCCATCGCATCAAAATACTCGTCAAGGCTGATGTACTGCGCAAATCTTCCACACATGATGACCTCCCGCTGATGCTCTAAGGATAGCGGCTTATACTGATATCAGAGATGTCATCCGGCGCGTGCGCGTTGTAAACAGGCGCTGTGAGGAGCACGTATGAATTATTATCAGAATCGGAGTCAGCCCGCCGTCAGAGCGGACATGGCGCATGACTGGCCGCTTGCCGCCTCGCATTGGCAGACGCTGCTCAGGCGGCCGGCCGCCCAAACCTGGCGACAGTGGATAATCGGGCGCGTACAGTATTGAAGGGCGCGCGCATGTGACATGCCCCCTGACACTAAAACCACCAGGTCACCACGCCGAGCAGCTGCAGCTCCTCCGGGTAATAGCGGGATTCATCGGCAGGAGCGCGAGCCTTGGCTGCAGCTGCAGGCGCTTGACCGTGAACTTCCCGTTCACCTCCGCGATAACGATGTCCCCGTGTCAGGCCTCTTCGGCCCGGTCAACCACCATGACGTCGCCGTCATAAAGACCAAGGCCTTCCATGCTGCTGCCGCTCGCCCGCACAAAATTGTAGAGGCGCGCCGGCGGATGCAGAGCTCATTGAGGTCAAGTTCGTTTTACACTCAGTCCGCGGCAGGAGAGGGGAAGCCTGCCGCGCAGGGCTCAGCATAAAGTGGTACGCACACGCGCGAGGTGAAAATGGGTGGCCAGAGCAGCGTCAGGCCGGGACTGTAGGCGGCGGGTTTCATGATCCTGTCCCCGAAGCGTCTTTCATATGGTCGGTAAGCGCTGTGTGCAAGGCGTGCATATAAAATCCTCATCCTGAATGCACTGTTTTTATGTATAGAATTATTGAGTGAGTTTTGTCTGGCAAGCGGAAGCCTGGCGGAAGGAGGTGGAAATGAATTTATCTGGCTGAGGCGCCAGCAAAAAAATATTTCGGGCAGGTTTATTCAGCGGCAACTATGATGACTGCGGGTCATAGGCCGCGGGGAGGCGCCCTCTGACTGTACATCCGAAGCCCGGCGTTCCGCCGCCGGGCTTCATTCTGAAGTCGGCCTACAGTAACCGGGCAGGCCTTCAGCGGCAGACGTCTTGCCATAATGCTGTACTGGGCACGACCGCATGTGTAATCGCTTCCTGATTTTCACGAAGGAAAGCCTGAATCAGTCCGGGAGAGATATTGAAAAAAGTTCTTCATCCCGCCAGCCCCACGGACGTAACAGACAGACAGTCTCCGGAAATAAGCCCTGACCCCGGTCACGCCGAAATCTGCGAGGTCACCGGTCAGGCCGTAAAAGCGATGCTTGTGTACGAATCTGAAGAGGCGATATCCATACAGCATCTCTCAGGAGTACTGTGGCGGATGAGCATCAGCGCTCCCGAGCTCTGGAAGAAAAAAGCCTGTCTGGCCGCTATCGGCCTGCTGGCTGAGCGCCTTCACTGACTCAGGACCTTCATATTCAGGAACAAACCTGCGGGTCGTTGGCTCATCCTGACCTACAGGTGACCATTACCCCGTCCGCTTAAGCAGAAAAGGCCTGCGAAGCAGGCCTCATACAATCAGTGTTGTGGCTTCGTTGCCGAACCGGACTACGCGTCCTCTTCCTCTCGCGAATACCCCACAACAATCTCCAGCGCGCCGCGCAGTACATCAAGCCTGACGACGTCAGATGTGCTCTCCAGCTCTGCTATCAGGCTGAGAATCACGTCCTTTCGCAGCACGCGTCCGCCCTGAGCCTTCAGTCGTGCAAATACCGCGCTGATGATTTCTGACTCAGCGGCCAGCTGATCGCCGCGCTGATTAATTACACTGAGAATTTCTTCTTCGGTTTTGTTCTGCTGCATAACCCATCATCCGGGACAGATAAAGAGGAGGGCGCCGCGGGCGCCCGGGCTGTCTGCAGACTCCGTTCTGCCTCCGCCCGTGGCGGAGATACGTTACCGGTCAGTGCCGGCGAGTGCCTGGCGGAGGCGCATCCTCCGTCATAAACAGCGACTCCGGACTCTGTACGAGCCGGGCGCCAGGAAGCGCCGCACTGACCTCATCAAGCGCCAGTTTCAGGGCCTCAGCCCTGTCTGGATGCGTTTCACGCGCGGCCATTTCCATCAGCCTGACGGCAACCGTTGCACCCGATACCGGTGCATTCTCGCTGAGCAGACCGAGGACGGCCTCACCGATAACGTGGTCCATAAGCATTTCAGTTTTGTTTCTGTACATACCACTTCCCGGGTGTCAGTAAAGGGACGCTTTCCTGTACCTGCCGCCGCTGACGCGGCTGGCTGACGTTACATCCGCATGCATGACCGGATGTGATATCCACGCCGGAGAAGGCACTGCTGTGGGCAGATACCTGATTCAGAGAGCCTCTTCCCGGCCAAACAGCAGGCCAATCAGCGTGCGGCAGAGCTGCTCCTCTTCTGCACTGCCCGAAAGCTCCAGACGACGTACGAGCTTTGCGCAGATGGCCGTCCGGTTAAGGGCGGCGCCGCTGTGCAGGATTTCCACCACGACCTGCCCCAGCATGGCCTGCTGCGAAGGAAGTTGGGCGTCGGTGAAATAACGGGCTATGTCTCCCGCAGTATCAGGTTTCATGCTGTTCTGGCGCATAGTCATTTCTCTCGAAAAGAATGGTTAAAATGTCATCGGGTGATGATGCGCGGAAAGTTATACAAAATATAAAAACCTGTACAGAGATATTTTTGACGGTGAAATGAATTTTTTTAGCAAAAAATGCTAATCATTATAAATCATGAGGATGAATAACTTGCTTTACGAAGAGCGGAAGCGTCATCTCTTACAGTTTCTCCGGCCGGCACGCGCAGAGCGCGCCCGATGCGATGCTGGTTTTTCATCGTCGTGTCCCGGCCGGGGGCGTTCTACATTCCTAGTAATGCTATCCGTCGTTTTCCAGACCCGCCATCGTCATCCAGTGCAGCTCGGCCGACTGGCGACTGCCGTAATGACGGAAACCCTGCAGCCAGCGTCTGGCATCAAAGATCCCCGCAAGCTTCTCGTCGCTGACGTCAGCTTCGGCTATCGCGGCGAACTCCTTCATCAGGGACTCGGCCGTGATGTCCAGGCCGGCGACCGCCGCCTCTCCAATAGTGATTTGGCCTTTCTCATCGTCATGATAAAAACTCAGCAAATCCTCCTTCCCAGGAAAATAACAACATCAGGACTGAATATAGACGCCTATGGCCCTTTAACCAGAAGAAAAATCTGTCATATGGATAAGAAATAAAATATTGGCTTTGTGTGGCGGAGTTGCCGGGTATAGAACAGAATATAAATGCGTGAGAAAAACTGCTGTGCATAGTGCCAGGGGAATATGCAGTCAATACAATAAAGCTTTAAAAAACAATAAAGCTTTAAAAATTAGCCGCGGCATTTCAGCCGCGGCGTTTCATCACACAGCCTGCCACTCACTTTCAACTTCATCTTTAGATTTGGAAAGAATGACTTTATTGTCATCCACTTCCTTAACCCAGCTGAAGGGGATGATGTGATGCTGACCGCCGGCTTCCGGGTCACTTTTCGCCAGCTTGATTTTGTCATCACCCTCAAAGTGGTCAACAATACCCACGTGCTCGCCGGCAACGTCCACTACCTGCGCATGGTCCAGAATTTCTGCTTTATCAACCATAATTAACCCTTATTAACGTCTGTTGAATGATGGATTAACCCAGTCATCATGCTGGGTATGCTTTTAAAGCGTGGCTTATTAATCTGTATGGCGTCAAGAAATTAACATAATGAAACATCTGCCTCATCGCAGTTTATGGCGCATACATCTATCCCGCCTTTCAGCCCCGAGGCTGCAGAGGCCGGTCTGACAACTGTTTACCTGGTACCATGATGAAAGCGCCGGCTGGATTAGATCCAGACTCAATTAAGGTAACCTATTGAATTATCTACGGGCACGTCCGGGCCTTTTTCTGGATACGGCAAGCTGATTTCCAGCATTCTGAACGCTGCAGAAATGATTGCAGACGCCCCACTGAATTTGTGGCGTCTTTACTAATGCTTTTCTCAAAGCAGGCTATTATTAATCTGCAAGACAGGTGTCAGGATGACGCCGCCCTGGTATCAGATGGCCCGGATCCGTTCCGGGCCTTTCTGTTTCTGCAGTCTGGTATGTAATCTCAGCAACGCATTAATGCCCTCATTGCAAATCAGACGCTTCCTGGCAACGTTCACTGAATATAACGTTATTTTGAAGACGTGCGTAACTTCTCTGCTGACACCAGTGTGACGTATTGCAATAGCTGACATATTATCAGGAACCAACATCGCCGGCTTCAGACCGGACGTGCTCACTCCTGTTGCTCCCGGGTTTCGCCGCCCGGGATTTTTTTTCCTGCTCTGTCCGCCAGCGAGCACAGAACCCAGCGAGCACAGAACCCAGCGAGCACAGTACTAGGTCACCCTTCTGTTCTCACGCTCTCCGTCATCTCCCCGAGAAGTTGAACAAGGCGCTCACGGCTCACCTGTTCTGATTTCAGTGACGGCATCATGCTTATAAGCGACAGGGTCACCGTGGCGAGTCCGACGGCGCGCTTAACTTCCTTCGCATTTTCATAACTTTTGTACGTGCGCA
>NZ_CAJCKS010000181.1:0-9255 GCF_903970985.1 Pantoea sp. ME81
CACATCAACATATTTTTTCAGGTTCTGATCGCCGTAGTTCTGCACGTTGCCGCGAGAAGAAACGAACGCCAGGGATGGGCGCAGACCGAAGTCGAACTGGTACTGTGCCACCAATTCCCAGTTATGTCAGCGTGCTGCCGCAGATCCACGTCAGTTATGACAGTGTGCACCAGATATTACAGCTACAGGTGCCGGACAGCTGGTTGCCAAAGCAAACGCTGAGCGACAGGCCGCAAACGGCGTATCAGGCCATCAGCTCGCCCGGCATGTTGTTGAATTACGATGCCTATAACGTAAAAAGCGCCGACGCCAGTAGTTACAGCGCGGTTTGGCTGGAACAGCGTTTTTTTTCCACCTCGGGTTATCTGTCGAATACCGGCACCTGGCGCCAGTATTGGCAGGGAGAAGCAGATAGCGACAGCCGCGCGGGCTATCTGCGTTATGACACCACCTGGAAATACAGCGATGTCGATCGCATGGTGAGTTTTCAGTTGGGGGATGTCATCAGCAACTCACTCAGCTGGAGCAATTCGGTGCGATTAGGCGGGCTGCGTATCAGCCGCAGTTTTGCCGTCCGACCCGATTTAGTCACCTATCCGATGCTGAACTGGTCAGGCAATGCTGCCGTGCCCGGTAGTGTGGATGTGTTTATCAACGGCTATAAAACCAGTAGCAACAGTTTGAATGCGGGTCCCTGGACGCTGACCAGTACGCCTTATATCAACGGCGCGGGTGAAGCCACCGTCGTCACCACCGATGCACTGGGCCGGCAGGTTGAAACCAGCATTCCGTTTTATGTCTCTAACCAACTGCTGCGCAGTGGATTGAGCGATTTTGACTTTAGCGCAGGCGCATTGCGGCAAAACTATGGCATTCGCAGTGCCGATTACGATGCCGCCGCCGTCAGCGGTTTTTATCGCTATGGCGTGAATGATCATCTGACGCTGGCGCTACAGGGTGAAGGTCGTGAAGGGCTGGCGCGGATGGGCGCGGGGGTGGATATAGCGGTGGCGCGTTTGGGCACGCTTTCGTTGAGTGCCAGCCAGTCTCAAGCTGATCGCGCTGGGCAGCAATATTCTGCCGGTTATTCGTGGTACGCCCCACGTTTTAGCCTCAGCCTCAGCCATGTTCAGCGTACCGCGGGATTCAGCGACTTGTCGGTTTACAACACCAGCGCGAGCCTCAGCCGCCGCGCAGAACAAGCCACGCTCAGTGTTGCACCTTTTGGTCGCATGGCGGGCACCTTTGGCCTCGGTTATTTCGATATCACCGCCCATGACAGCACGCGCACTCGCTTAGCCAATTTATCCTGGAGCCGTGGCCTGTGGGGCAATAGCAGCGTGCACGTGGCACTGAATAAAACCCTTGGCGAGCACGGCATGGCGGCGCAAATCCAGTTACTGATTCCGTTTGATCAGGCGGGATCGGTATCCCTCTCCAGCCAGCGTGACAGCAACGGCGAGCGTGCGCAAACCTTGAGCTACAGCCGTGCAGCACCGGCGTCCGGTGGCATTGGCTGGAATCTGGCGGCTTCACAAAACAACGACGGCTATCGCCAGGCGGATGTTACGTGGAAAAACCGCTACTCGGTATTAAGCGGCGGCGTGTACGGATCCTCGGGCGATCGTACGCAATGGTTTGATGCCAGCGGTGCATTGGTGTGGATGGATAACGCGTTGTTTGCCACCAGCAAAATTAATGATGCCTTTATCGTGGTCAGTACTTCTGGCTACAGCGGCGTACCGGTTCGCTATGAAAACCAACTGTTGGGCAGTACCGATAGCCAGGGCCATATTCTGGTGCCGTGGGTCAGCGCGTGGTATCCCGCCAAACTGACCATCGATCCGCTGAATTTGCCTGCGGATATCAATGCGCCGCAGGTCGAGCAACGCATATCGGTGCGTGAAGCGAGTGGTGCGGTGGTGAATTTCCCGCTGCGCAAGACCCGGCCGCTACTGCTGACGCTGGTGGATGCGCAACATCACCCTTTACCGCCGGGAACGCTGGTGACGGAAATGCACAGTGGGCAAACCACCCAAATGGGATATGGCGGCCAGGCGTGGTTTGACGATGTGCCTGAGCACAGTGAAATCAGCGTGTCGTTGCCGGCGGGACAGTGCCGACATGCACTGACGATTAACAGCGAACAATTTCGCACAGGGCCTCTGGTGTGTGCTATGGCTGAAAATCAGGAGAAACATCAATGAAAAGGGTGCTAGTGGCGCTGATTGTCTTACTGTCCGGTTGGAGCGGATCGCTCTGGGCGGCCTGTACAGCCAGCTCAAGCAGTACGGACTTTGGCAGCGTCAGCTCTTTTACGTTAGCCAGCACCGCACAGGTAGTTGAAACCGGTACCGGCTTCACCTGTTCGGGCAGCGCACTATCCCTGCTGAGCACCAATACCGTGACGGGCACTATCAGCAGCTCAGCCAATGCATCCGGCACCTCGCCACAGGCTTACAACAGCAGCACCGGCAGTTATATCCCTTATACGATTTGCGGTGACAGCGCGTGCAGCACCACCTACAGCATCGGCAGCAGTAAAACCTGGAGCTCGACCTCACTGCTGGGTCTGCTGGGGTTATTCAATGCCAGCGATGGCTCACTGCCGCTGTATTTGAAAAGCACCGCAGGCGTCAATGTGCCCGCGGGAACCTATACCGACACCATTACGCTGAACTGGAGTTACAGTATCTGTTTTGTTGGCGTTCTCGGGATATGTGCCTATACCACCGGCACGGCCACTTCCACCATCCAGATCCAGTTTGAGGTGACCAATGACTGTGCCATCGACAGCGCGCCCGATCTGGACTTTGGCAGCGCTTCACTGCCCGCCAGTTTTAGCAGCGTCTCATCGGCGCTGGCCATTCGCTGCACGCTGAATGCGGCGTACAGCGTTAACCTTGCCAGCAGCAACGCCACCAGTGGGGATTGGCGACAAATGAGCAACGGCTCTTCGCTGCTGCAGTATCAGTTATATCAGGCAGATGGCACAGCATGGACACCCAGTAATGACCTGAGTGAGACCGGCACCGGCGTCGCGCAAAGTATCAACTACTCCGCAAAGGTCAATCCCGATCAAACCAATCAGCCTGCCGGGAGCTACAGTGATACCGTGACGGTTACCGTCACCTATTGAGCGGCGGCTTCTGGCATAATGCGAGCGCGATCCCACTTTATTCAGCGCGCTACGCACAAAATGCACCTAACCGGTGCTGCACGTCGCGCCATTAGCTACACGAGGCAAACCCATGGAGTATGAATTTCTGCGTGATTTGACCGGGCAGGTCAAAGTACGTATGTCGATGGACCACGAAGCGGTGGGTCACTGGTTCAATGAAGAGGCCAGCGATAATCTGGCCCTGCTGGATGAAGTGGAAGCGGCCGCGCGGGCAGTGAAAGGCACTATCAATCAGTGGCAGCGTGTCGGACATGAGTACACCATCTGGCTGGATGAAGAAGAGGTGATGATCCGAGCCAACCAGCTGGCGCTGGAAGATGATGGCATGGAAGAGGGCATGACCTATTACGACGAAGAGAGCCTGTCATTTTGCGGCGTGGAAGATTTTCTTGCGGTGATTGCAGCCTATCGGCTGTTTATCGCGGGGAAATAACCGCAACCCTTCGCCTGCAGGGTCGCGAGCGTCATACTCGCAACGCCGCGCAATGGTATTCGGCCTCCCTTAGCCGCTATGCTGCCTCAGGCGCGCATGGGCCTTCCCCCCCAGATCTGCCTAAGACGCGCAAGAGCCGAAGCGGCGCAATGTATCGCGCCTGCCACGGCCACAGTGTGCTTCCGTTTATACCAACATCAAACCGTGGCAATCGGTGTTGCTGGTGAACCCACTGCGCCAGGTAGCCGCAGTGGTGGGGCGGTGAGCAGAAACGCATGGCGCTGTTGCTGCGCCAGCCAATCCGCCAGCGGACTGAGTAACATCAGTTCGCCGAGATACACTCCCAGCCGGAACAGACAGAGCTCGTGCAGCGGATGCGACGGATAAAAATCATCGTTCATTGGGCGTGCCGGTAAAATCTCTACCGCTGGGTTATCGGCGATCAGCGCCACCACGCCGCTCTCGACGATCCAGTTGCGCAGCTGCTCATCACTGCCATCCAGACCTGCAAAGTGGCTGTTTAAAAATGTCATATCCGGCTCGCCCTGCATCGCCAGAATCGCTTCATCCATGCCGGTGCGGAAACACACCATATCGCCCTGGCGCACCTCGATACCATCCGCCTGTAAAATCTGCTGCAGATGCTGATAACCAAAGGCAAACCGCTCGGTGCCAAAGTGACGTTTAATATCAATCATCACCGCGCGGCCTTGCATGCCGTGCTGCGCCACATTTTCGATGCCGAGTTTCTTCGCGCCCAAATGGCTGCCGTGGTCGCAGCCACAGCCGCCGCGATAATCCGTTTCCCCAACGATATCGACATTGGCTTTGTAGCCGTTGTAGAACACCATCTCGGGCTCGCCGTTGCCATTGACATCAAACCACTGGCCCATATGCGCCAGGCTGTCCCATTGCGTTGAGTATTGCAGCGCCAGCGTCACGGTATCATCGCAAATCACGTCGGTGAGCAGTGGATTATCGCGCGATAACGGATAGGTCATATTGGCATGCTCGCCGCGTCGTGTGGCATTGAGCTGCGGCGGCGGACGGCGCGGGTTCATCGCCGTGCCGCCCGGTAAGTCGAGCGGTAAACTCAGGCAGAACGTTTGCCCGGTTTTCACTTCGGCTACGCCTTCCAGCACCTTTTGCGCGGTCAGGAGATTCAATCGACCGAGCTGATCGTCGGGGCCAAAATCACCCCAGGTCGCGTGCGCCGGGCGTTGCTTCCAGCGAGTATTCATACTTCTCTCCTTAAGTTGCCTTCCAGTGCTGCGGCAGATTCGGTGCCCATCGGCTGCACACGCGGCAGCCAGAAGGCGTAAATCAGCGCTCCGACGACACCGATCACCCCGGCGATCTCCAGTGGGATCACAAAGGAGTGGGTGTATTGCATGATCACCCCGATCAGGATAGGCGAAATAATCCCGGCCAGATTGGCGGCCATGTTCTGGATACCGCCGATGGTGGCGACGTTCGCGCGGTTGGGTGCGACATCAGACGGCAGTGCCCACAGCGCGGCAGAGGCAAACGTGGCGGCGAAGTTGGCAAAGCAGAGTGCCGCCAGCGCCAGGCCAACAGTTGGGGAAAATGCCGCCAGACCGATGGTGGCACTACCCAACATGCCACCCACAAGCGGAATTTTGCGCGCCACGCTCAGCGAGTAGCCGCGACGCACCAGTGAATCGGACAGCAACCCGCCGCACCAGCCGCCAACAATCGCTGCCAGCCCTGGCAGCATGCCGAGCAGGCCGAATTTCATCAGTGAGAGATGGAAGGTTTCCACCAGATAGGTTGGGAACCAGGTAAAGAAAAAGTAGGAAACAAAGTTAATGCAGAAGAAGCCGGCCATCATTGCCTGTACGGCACGTTGGCCCAGCAACTGTCGCACACTCATCGGCTCGCCGGTTTGCGGATCCTGGTTGGCCTCGATGAATTCCACTTCCTCAAGCGAGACGCTTTTGTGATCGCGCGGATCGCGATACCACAAGTACCATGCCAGCGCCCACACCACCGCCACCACGCCGGAGATGACAAATGTCATACGCCAGCCGACCAGCGCGATCAGGAAAGAGATGATCGGGATCGCCAGCGTGCCACCGATCTTACTGCCGTTGTTGAAGGTGGCAGCGGCAAAGCTGCGCTCCTGACGCGGGAACCAGCGCGTGACCGTCGACGAACTGGCGGGATAGCTGGGCGCTTCCACGGCACCTAAAACAAAGCGGAAGCCCACCAGAGCAGCGATGGAGCTGGCCAGGCCACAGGCGGCGGTGGCTAAACCCCAGCCCAGGCTGCTGACAGCAAAAGTGATGCGCGGGCCGAGTTTATCCACCAGCCAGCCGCCGGGTAGCTGGAACAGCACATAGCTCCAGAAAAATGCCGAGAGTAATAAGCCGCTGTCCGTGGGCGAGAAGTGTAGCTCCTGGCTCATAAACGGCATGGCGACACTCATGGCGGCGCGATCGATATAGTTGATGGCGATGCCGACTGACAGCACCGTGAGAATGACGAAACGAAATTTCCCTTTCGCTTTACTTGCCTGAATTGCAGCAGGTGATCCATTGGAATTCAGCGACATGTCGCCTCCAATTGTTTTTTATTTTCTGTAGGGGAAACGCCGCATCAGGACGATGCGGCGAGTTTGGCACTTACGCGCCGCTTACCACGGAGTGTGGATGATGCGCCTGTTCCTCATCCACGATGGGTTCGACTTTGCCCATCAGGAACAGGTAGTTAAGAATACCGATAACCACTAATACAGCAGAGAACACCAGCGCCCAGGTGAAGTGGCCTGTCGCCCCGACGATGGCACCAGTAATAATCGGCCCCACCGCACCGCCCATGTTGGATACGGTGTTTTGCAGGCCTGCCACGATCGACACGCTGTTCTGCGGTGCCACATCGCCAGGCAGTGCCCACACCTGAGAAGCCGCAACGGTGGTGCCCGATTTGGCGATACACAGCAACAGCACGGTCATAAATACCGAGTCAGTGAACGGGGCGAAGCCGATACACAGTGCCATCATCAGACCAATAGTCAGGAACAGCTTGCGCGTGGCGGTCAGTGACAGCACTTTTTTGTGCACCATGCGATCCGATGCCCAACCGGCCAGCACTTCAATCACCATGCCGCAAATCAGCGGCAGCGCAGCCACCATCCCCATCTTGAGGAAATCCATGCCTTTATCTTTCACCAGATAAGTCGGCAGCCAGGTAATAAAGAAGTATGAGGTGTAGTTAATGGTGAAGAAGCCAATGCACATTGCCCAGATATTGCGGTAGCGCAGCAGTTTGTACCACTTCATCGGACGTACGCTTTTGTCGCCGTGTTTCTGCGCCTGGCCATTACGGATAAAGCGCACTTCATCCTGACTGATCGATTTGTGATCTTCCGGGTTTTCCGCATAGATGAAGTACCACGCAATTACCCAGAACACACCGAGTGAACCAATCACCAGGAAAGTGATGCGCCAGTCGAACATGGCGATCATAAATACGATCAACGGCATGGCCACGGCCCCACCAAACTTCGAGGCGCTGTCGAACAGGCCTGAAACGGTGGCACGTTCGCGATCCGGGAACCAGCGCGCGGTTATCCCGGCGTTGCTCGGATAGGCGGCGGCCTCACCGACACCCAGCGCTAAACGCAGCGCCAGTAGAGATTTAAAGCCGGTTGCCAGGCCCATCGCCATGGTAGCAATTGACCACCAGGCCACCGCAATACCGAGACCTTTTTTCTGACCGAAGCGATCGGCAAACCAGCCTGCCGGGATCTGCAACAGCGCGTAAGACCAGAAGAACGCTGCCATGATAAAGCCCATCATCTCGGGATTAATGTCGAGCTCTTTGATCAAATGCGGGGCAGCCGCAGAGAGTACGGTACGGTCAATATAGTTAATGGCGATCGCCAGCCACATCAGGCCAGCAATCCACCAGCGAATTCGGGTAGAGCGAGAGGTGTTGTTCATAATATTTTTTCACCTTCCCGGTGTCCTTCGCGCTGTCGCGGCGTTGACTGCAATCATCCACCCCACATTCGGGGGGACAGATGACCTTGTCGCTGGCGTCAGCACCAATGACTGGGGATTAAAATTTGGATTAAGTAGGGTTTTGAGAAAATTAATCCAGCCCGTTCATAACATTTGTCGGGCGCTCGCCCTGTTTGATGCACTGCACAATCTGCGCGACGCAACGTTCACCAATGGCACTGATGGCACCGTCGGTGTAACCCGCGATATGCGAAGTCGGGATAAAGTTGCTGAGGGTGAACAGCGGATGTTCCGCCAGCGGTTCCTGCTCAAACACATCGGCGGCCGCGCCAGCGATGACGTTGTCCAGCAGTGCCTGATACAGATCTTGCTCATTGACGATGCCACCGCGTGAGGCATTGATCAGGAATGCACTCTTCTTCATGCGCTTGATGCGCGCAGCATCGAACAGATTCTGGGTTTTATCGGTGAGCGGCTTGTGCAAGGTGATGAAATCGCTGCTTTCGGTCAGCTGATCGAGGCTGACGAATTCGATGCCATGCTCGGCGGCAAATTTTTCATCCGGATAAAAGTCGAAAGCCATCACGCGCATGTTGAAGCCTTTGGCACGCAGCGCAACCTGTTTACCGATATTCCCGAGGCCGATAATGCCCAGCGTTTTGCCATACACATCGGTGGCAAAGATGCGCGGCCAGTTACCGGCACGGGTTTCAATTGCAGCCTGGGTAATCTGGCGTGCGCTATTCAGAATCAACGCGAACGCGAAGTCAGCCACGGCATGTTTATTGGCATCCGGCACATTGGTGACGTAAATGCCGCGTGCGCGGGTGGCATCCAGATTGATGTTGTCGACGCCCACGCCATGCTTACACACGATCTTCAGCTGAGGTGCTTTTGCCAGCAGTGCTTCATTCACATCGGTAAAGGCAACGATCATCGCCACGGTCTCGGCCAGATGCGGCTCCAGCGCGCTAAGCGGTGCATCGGCGGGCAGGGTGATCAGCTCAAAACCCTGCTGTTCCAGCGCATCAATAGGCGCAGCGTCGTATTTGGCGAAAGACGGTGAAGTACAGATAACTTTCATAGCGTTTCCCAATCCTGGTGTTGGAACGGGCAGCAACCGCTGCCCAATCGGTCTTTACTGCAGGTACTGATTCACGATCTGGCGGATCTTCTGCTCTTCTTCGGCAGAGAAGCTCACCGCATAACGGCTGTTACCCACATCTGAACCCAGCAGTGAAACAGCTTTCTTAACGGTGGCCGGTGGGAAACCGACGCTGTAGAGATCGGTACGCAGGCCGGTGATGTTCTCTTGTGCCTGACGTGAACCTTCAATATCGCCCGCGTGGAAACGTGCCCAGATAGCGTTGATCTCTTTCGGTGCCACGTTGGCAAGACCCGAAATACAGGCGGTGCAGCCTTCAACAAAACCACGATGGATCAGCGAGTCAGGGCCGGTCAGCACGTTGAAGTTTTCCACGCCTTCAGCGGCCTTCAGGAAACCGCTCAGGCTCTCATAGCTGCCCGCACTGTCTTTGATGCCGATAATGTTGGGATGTGAAGCTAGCGCACGCACGGTTTCCGGCTGTAAGGTGTTGCCAGTGCGTGCAGGGATGTTGTACAGATACAGCGGTACTTCAATCGCATCTGCCACC
>NZ_CAJCKS010000182.1:0-9098 GCF_903970985.1 Pantoea sp. ME81
GTGATCGGAGTGCCACTCCGGATGCCACTGCACCGCAAGTGCAAACGGGTGCTGGCGCAAACTCACCGCTTCAATCAGCCCATCAGGCGCACGCGCTTCAATACGCAGCTGCGGGCCGGGTTCGCGGATGCCTTGTCCATGTAGAGAGTTCACGGCAAAGGATTGCGCGCTGCCAAGCACCTGGCTCAACAAACCTTCCGCTTCAGGCTGAACCTCATGCACCGGCGCATATTGCTGTTCGAGCGGCAGCGCATCATCTTCACGATGCTCCTGAAACAGATGCGTCATATGCAGCTGGCGATACAGGGAACCCCCGTTGGCCACCACTAATTCTTGCAAGCCACGGCAAATACCGAAAATCGGCATCTTTTTGCCAATCGCATGAGTGATGATGCCGAAGGCGAGGCGGTCACGCGCCGGATCGGCATGCTCCTCTTTACCTTCTTCACCGTAATGCCAGGGTTCGATATTACTCGGGCTGCCGGTAAGCAAAATGCCGTCCAGCAGCGTCATACTGTTTTCTAATAGATGAGGGGCATGCATCAGTTGATGCGGCAAAGGCAAGGGAACACCACCGGCAAGCACGATGGCATCGAGATACTTATTGTGAACCGTTTGCCCGAGATGGCTGCCGATGTGGTTCTGACACATCACTACGCCAATCAAGGGTTTGTCAAAAATAATGCCCATAACGTCTCCGCGTTGCTGTTCAATATTTTCACCGTTTTTGCACATCCGGCCTGAAAAGTGTGCAATATAATGTCAATCTAGCAACCGGTTGTTCGTTCTTTCAACAGAATTGTTACATTTGCACACTTTTTGCGTTAGCGCTATGTTAGAAGAGTGGCTGTTATTTTGAGCATTGCGCGAACCAATACTAAACGGTAAAGGGCGGGTGGGAACATGACGAACCTCGTAGAAGTAGAAGACTTCACGCGGCACAGTGAAGAGAAACGAACAAGCGCGTTCCAGCTGGAGGTTAAATCCTGGCTGGAACGCCATCCTGAAACGCAGTATGTCGATATTCTTCTTAATGATTTAAATGGGGTCTTTCGCGGTAAGCGCATTCCCATCTCTGCATTGGCAAAACTGGAAAAAGGGTGTTACTTCCCGGCCTCGGTTTTCGCCATGGATATCCTTGGAAATACCGTCGAAGAAGCCGGACTCGGACAGTCACTGGGCGAACCCGACAACCTCTGTATCCCGGTTCCCGGAACTTTAATTCCTTCTGCCGCCGATCCTGAACGCATTGCGCAATTGCTGCTGACAATGTGTAACCAAGATGGCACTCCCTTTGACGTTGAACCCCGCAATGTCCTTAATCGCTTGTGGCAGCAGCTACGCAATCGAGGGCTATTCCCGGTGGTAGCGGTAGAGCTGGAGTTCTATCTGGTCGATAAAAAGCGCGATGCGGAAGGGTACATCCAGCCACCCTGTGCGCCGGGCAGTGACGAACGTAATATGCAGAGTCAGGTTTATTCGGTGGATAATCTCGACCATTTCGCTGATGTTCTGCGTGATATCGACGATATTGCCAAACAGCAGGGCATACCCGCTGATGGTGCGCTGGCGGAAGCCTCGCCGGGCCAGTTTGAGATCAATCTGCATCACACCCGTGATGTATTAAAAGCCTGCGATCATGCCATTTTGCTCAAACGTCTGGTGCGCCAGGTGGCTGAAAATCATGGCATGACAGCGACCTTTATGGCCAAGCCCTATGAAGAGTACGCGGGCAGCGGCATGCATGTGCACATCAGCATGCTGGATGCGGCCGATCATAATGCCTTTTCACTCGACGACGGTAGCGATTCGCCGCTGTTAAAACGCGCACTAGCCGGGATGATCGATTTAATGCCGGCTTCAATGGCGCTGCTGGCACCGAACGTGAATGCTTATCGCCGCTTCTTACCGGAAGCCTACGTGCCGTTACAGGCCTCCTGGGGGCACAACAATCGCACCGTTGCTTTACGTATTCCCTGCGGCGATGTGGATAACCATCGCGTGGAGTATCGTGTGGCCGGTGCGGATGCAAATCCTTACCTGGTCGTGTCAACAATTCTTGCCGGTATTTTGCACGGTCTGGATAATCAGCTACCCTTACCGCATGCGGTGCAGGGCAATGGACATGAGGCAGAAGGGTTGCCATTGCCGGTGCGACAGAGCGATGCGCTGTATGAATTCGAGAATAGCTATCCTCTGCAAAAACTGCTGGGTGAGCATTTCAGCGGCGTGTGGCACAGCTGCAAACAGAACGAGTTAATGCAGTTTGAACGGCTTATCACCGCCACGGAGATTGACTGGATGCTGAAGAACGCCTGACTCGCAGAAGAATTTCGCTAACGTCTTGTGCCGATGGCATAAGTTGGGGCAGAATACGTCCCCTGCAAAATACGAAACATAACCGACGCTTATCACGTCGGTTATTTTTTTGCAGATTGCAGTACACACACAAATTACCGAGGCCGGACACGCATCCGGATAGATAAATACTGACAACACGCGTTGTGCGTGAGATTTGAGGAAAACAAAGATGGGGCTGTTTACAATTGCACCGGCGCAAGCTGGTTCTCGCTTTCGTGATGATTACGGCGCGGCGACAATCGCAAACACTAATATCACTTCTCACTGCAGCACTTTGCGCAGTATCCCGCAGATCACCTCTGTTGGGGGCCTGAACAATGTCGCTTAACACCGCCGCACCACAGCGTGCACACCTGAAAAAATCCCTGACCTTGATCCCGGTTGTCATGATGGGCCTGGCGTATATGCAGCCAATGACCCTGTTTGATACTTTCGGTATCGTCTCTGGATTGACCGACGGCCACGTCGCCACCGCTTATGCTTTCGCGCTGATCGCGATACTGTTTACTGCCGTGAGCTACGGCAAGCTGGTACGCCGCTTCCCATCTGCGGGCTCCGCTTACACCTATGCTCAGAAGGCTATCAGTCCGCACGTCGGCTTTATGGTGGGCTGGTCATCACTGCTGGACTATTTGTTCATGCCGATGATCAACATCCTGCTGGCGAAAAGCTACTTTGAGACGCTGGTGCCGGGCATTCCGTCGTGGATTTTCGTGGTGTTGCTAGTGGCCTTTATGACCATCTCTAACCTCCGTGGTATCAAAACCGTTGCCAACTTCAACAGCGTGATCGTCGTGCTGCAGGTTGTGGTGATGGTGGTGATTACTGGTATGGTGGTTTACGGTGTGGCGCACGGTGTTGGCGCAGGAACATTGACCAGCAGCAAGCCTTTCTGGTCTGAGAATGCCCATGTGGTGCCGATGATTACCGGTGCAACCATACTTTGCTTCTCGTTCCTCGGCTTTGATGGCATCAGTTCGCTGTCAGAAGAGACCAAAGATGCAGAACGTACTATCCCGCGCGCGATTTTCCTGACCGCGCTGATTGGTGGTGTGATCTTTATCGGTGTGTCTTACTTCCTGCAGTTGTACTTCCCGGACATCTCGCGTTTCCAGAATCCGGACTCTTCACAGCCTGAAATCATGCTGTTCGTGGCAGGTAAAGCCTTGCAGATCGGCATCCTGATTTTCTCTGTGGTTACCGTACTGGCTTCCGGTATGGCGGCACACGCTGGCGTTTCCCGTCTGATGTATGTGATGGGCCGTGATGGCGTGTTCCCGCAGCGTTTCTTTGGCTTCGTGCATCCGAAATACCGCACGCCGTCGCTGAACGTGCTGTTGGTGGGCGCTGTGGCACTGCTGGCGATTAACTTCGACCTGGTGACCGCCACTGCGCTGATCAACTTCGGTGCGCTGGTGGCATTCACCTTCGTCAACCTGTCAGTGATTGCGCAGTTCTGGATCCGTGAAAAGCGTAACAAGACGCTGAAAGATCACCTCAACTATCTGGTGCTGCCAGTGATGGGTGCTTTGACAGTGGGTGCACTGTGGATCAACCTGGAAGAGACCTCGATGGTGCTCGGCCTGGTGTGGGCAGCGGTCGGTATTATTTACCTGGCGTTTGTTACTCGCACCTTCCGCAATCCGGTTCCGCAGTTCAGCGAAGAAGTGTAATTTTCGTTGCGCATTATGCGCAGCGGATAAAGACTTCGTGTCGTATGCAAAAGGTCGCCATATTGGCGACCTTTTGCTTTTAGACCAGCAAACTTAACCCGCCAGCACCAACTCCCAACTCCCCGCACTCAACGTCTCGCGTCCCGCTTTACTTAATTCTGTATCGGTTACGAGGGTATCGAAGCGCTCCAGCGGTAATGCCAGATGGGTGGCAATCTTGTTGTATTTCGAGCTGTCGCTCAACAGTACGCGCTTACTGCTGACATCGCTGGCCGCCAGCTTGACCGGCACCTTATCTTCATCCGGCGTAAACAAGCCGCGCGGCCCCCAGCAGGATGCGGAAATAAAGGCGATATCAATCGCCAGCATGCGCAGACTTCTCGCCGCCGCTTCGCCGACGCTGGAGCGATTCTCGCGACATACGGTGCCACCAGTGTGAATCAGCTTGCAGCCGCTGCTCTCCATCAATAAACGGGCGATTACGAAATCATTGGTGACCACCAGTAAATCGTCTCGCTCGACCAGTTCGCGAGCCAGCGCCAGCGTGGTGGTGCCTGCATCGAGATAAATGCAGCTGTTGCGGGGGATGTGGCGCGCAGCAAACTGACCAATCGCCATCTTTTCACTGCTGTACATGCTGGTTTTCGCCAGATGTGATGGCTCGGCCGCCAGACGATCGGCCGAGCGCACGCCGCCCGAAACCGACAGCACGGCACCTTGCTCCTCCAGTTTTTGCACATCACGGCGTATCGTCATATGTGATACGCCTAAACGCTCGGTCAGCTCGGCAATGCTCACCACGCCGCGTTCGGCAACCAGCGCTAAAATTTGTTGATGACGTTCTACCGGAATCACATCGCTCTCCCTGAATTACCAATTTTTCACATTGTAAGGCATCAATTCACAGCCTGCAGCACAATTTATCCCAGGCAAATGTTAGCAAACATCCCGCCAGAACAGGGTTCCCGCTGGGATTCAGAGGTGTGAATCGATGTTATATGCTGTGCGTGTAAGTTAATTTTTGTGATTTGCCGCACGTTTCTCCACCAGTAACTGCGGCAGAATTAACACCATTGAACAAAATATCACTTAAATTAACAACGGAGGTGTGCTGTGTCAGCAACCGTGAATAACATTGGCGTCATTGGTTTGGGTTCCATGGGCATGGGCGCAGCGCAGTCCTGTATTCGCGCTGGATTGAACACCTGGGGCGTTGATTTAAATCCGCAGGCGCTGGAAACCCTGCGCCAGGCGGGTGCGCGCGATGCACAGACTTCCGCTGCCAGCTTCGCGCAAGAGTTGGATGCCGTACTGCTGCTGGTGGTGAACGCCGCGCAGGTCAAAGCGATTTTGTTTGGTGAAACCGGTCTGGCGGCACAACTCAAGCCGGGCACCGTGGTAATGGTCTCTTCCACCATTTCTTCACAGGATGCACAGGCGATTGAACAGCAACTGGCACAACATAAACTGCTGATGCTGGATGCGCCGGTATCGGGCGGTGCAGCTAAAGCCGCCGTCGGCGAGATGACCGTGATGGCGTCCGGCAGCGATGAAGCCTTTGCCCTGTTGAAGCCGGTACTGGATGCGGTTGCTGCCAAAGTGTATCGCGTGGGCAGTGAAATTGGCCTGGGTTCAACGGTCAAAATCATTCACCAGCTGCTGGCGGGCGTGCATATTGCGGTGGGTGCAGAAGCGATGGCGCTGGCTGCGCGCGCAGGCATTCCACTCGACACCATGTATGACGTGGTGACCAACGCTGCGGGTAACTCGTGGATGTTTGAGAACCGCATGCGTCATGTGGTAGACGGTGATTACTCACCAAAATCTGCCGTCGATATCTTTGTGAAAGATCTCAACCTGGTGGCCGATACCGCGAAATCATTGCATTTCCCGCTGCCGCTGGCGTCTACCGCACTCAACATGTTCACCGAAGCGAGTAATGCTGGCTACGGCCGCGAAGATGACAGCGCAGTCATCAAGATTTTCAGCGGCATCACGCTGCCCGAGTCAAAGGAGAAGTAACCATGCGTTTAGGCGTGATTGCAGACGACTTTACCGGTGCAACGGACATTGCCAGCTTCCTGGTACAGAACGGTCTGCCTACCATTCAGTTCAACGGCGTGCCGGAAGGTCATGACGATGTGAGCGCGCAGGCGATTGTCATCAGCCTGAAGTCACGTTCTTGCCCGGCACAGCAGGCAATCGATCAGTCTCTGGCAGCGCTGGCGTGGCTGCAACAGCAGGGTTGCGATCGTTTTTACTTCAAATATTGCTCGACCTTCGACAGCACCGAACACGGCAATATCGGCCCGGTGACCGATGCACTGCTGGCCGCACTGGGCGAGACGCAAACGGTGATCTCACCCTCGCTGCCGGTAAACGGTCGTACCGTGTATCAAGGCTATCTGTTTGTTGCCGACCAGCTGCTGTCTGAATCGGGCATGCGTCATCATCCGGTGACACCAATGACCGACAGCAATCTGGTGCGTCTGATGACGCGCCAGGCGAAAGGGCAGGCGGCGGTGATCAATGCTGCTCAGCTGGACAAAGGCGCGGAAGCGGTTCGTGAACAGCTGGGTGAGCTGAAAGCGCAGGGCATCAACTACGTGGTGCTGGATGCGCTCAACGAGCAGCATCTGCTAACCCAGGGCGAAGCGCTGAAAGAAACCGTGCTGGTGACCGGCGGTTCCGGCCTGGCAATCGGTATCGCACGCGCCTGGGCCACTCAGCAGCAAAACAGCGATGCCGAGCAAGCCGGACGTCCACAGGGCGAACGTGCGGTGGTGATTTCTGGCTCTTGCTCACAGATGACCAATCGTCAGGTACAGGCTTATCGCCAGCAGGCGCCATCACATGAAGTGCTGGTTGAGCGCTGCCTCGACGATGCTGAAGGCTACGCGCAGGAACTGTGCGATTGGGTTGCCGCGAATAACCAACAGCCTCTTGCACCTTTGCTATTTGCCACTGCCGATGCCCAGCAACTGCAGGCAATTCAACAGCAGTATGGCGCGGCACGCAGCAGCGAAGCGGTTGAGCACTTGTTTGCCGCCGTCACCCGTGAACTGAAATCACGCGGCTGGCAGCGCTTTATCGTCGCCGGTGGCGAAACCTCTGGCGTGGTGGCACAAAGCCTGGGCGTAACGGCCTTCCACATCGGCCCGATGATCTCCCCTGGCGTGCCGTGGGTGCGTGACATCCAGCAGCCGCTGTCGCTGGCCCTGAAGTCAGGCAACTTTGGCGACGAACAATTCTTTGCCCGCGCACAAACGGAGTTTTCAGCATGACCGAACAACAAGCACGCGAAGAGATGGTGCAACTGGGCGCCTCCTTTTTCCAGCGCGGTTACGCCACCGGTTCAGCCGGCAATCTTTCACTGTTGCTGGAAGATGGCAATCTGCTGGCGACACCTACCGGCTCTTGCCTCGGCGAACTGCAGGCCGACCGCCTGTCAAAAGTGACGATGCAGGGCGAGTGGATTTCGGGTGACAAGCCTTCTAAGGAAGTGGCGTTTCACCGCGCGCTCTATCTAAACAATCCCGCCTGTAAAGCGGTGGTGCATCTGCACAGTCACTATCTGACGGCGCTTTCGTGCCTCAACGATCTCGACAGCGAAAACTGCATTCGCCCGTTCACGCCCTATGTGGTGATGCGCGTGGGCGATGTGCCGGTCGTACCTTATTACAAACCGGGTGATGACCGCCTGGCTGAAGATCTTGCGCAGCTCGCGCCACGTTACAACGCTTTCCTGCTGGCCAATCACGGCCCGGTAGTGGTGGGTAAATCGCTACGTGAAGCCGCGAATAACACTGAAGAACTGGAAGAGACCGCGCGTCTGATGTTCACGCTCGGCGACCGCTCTATTCGTTATCTGACTGATGGCGAAGTGGCGGAATTGAGGAATTACTGATGCCTAAGTTTGCAGCCAATTTATCCACGCAGTTCGGCGAAGTGCCGTTTATTGAACGCTTTGCCGCAGCGGCGAACGCCGGTTTCCGTGCCGTTGAGTTTCTGTTCCCGTATGACTATCCGGCCGAGGTGATCAAAGCCGAGCTGGAGAAACATCATCTGGAGTTGGTGCTGTTCAACACCGCAGCCGGAAACGTGCAGGCCGGGGAGTGGGGCGTATCCGCGATTCCTGGCCGTGAAGAAGAGGCGCGTGCCGATATCGATCGTGCGCTGGAATATGCACTGGCGCTCAACTGCCCGCAGGTGCATGTGATGGCGGCGACAGTGCCCAACGGTGCCGATCATGCCGCTTACGAAGAGACCTTTGTGCGCAATATGCATTACGCCGCTGAGCGTTTTGCGCCGCACGGTATTCGCCTGCTGCTGGAAGCGCTGAACCCGATGACGAAGCCGAACTATCTCTACTCCAGCCAGTATCAAACGCTGGCGATGATGGAACGTATCGATCGTCCGAACGTGTTTACGCAGTTGGATCTGTTCCATGCGCAGCTGGTGGACGGCAATCTCAGCCATCTGATTCGCGAGTACGCCGGGCGCTATCGCCATATTCAGATCGCTTCTGCGCCGCATCGTCACGAACCAGACGAAGGCGAAATCAACTATCCGTACCTGTTCAGCCTGCTGGATGAAGTCGGCTATGACGGCTGGGTCGGCTGCGAGTATTTCCCACGCGGTCGCACCGAAGCGGGCCTCGGTTGGTTCGCGCCCTGGAAACAATGATTAATCTGGCTACAACGACTGCGCATAGCGCAGTTGCTGCATCTTTCTGCCGCCTAATCGTCAGTTCGGGGCGGCGGTGCTGGAAGCCGAGCACATCACCTGTGTCAGTGCCCATGGCAATACGCTGGTGGACGATGTCAGTTTCAATGTGCGCGCCGGGGAGATCGTCGGCATTTATGGCCTGATGGGCGCGGGGCGCACCGAGTTGTTTGAGTGCCTGCTCGGCAGCCAGCGCAACTATCTCGGCAAACTGTGGCTGGACAGCAAACCGTTACCCACACGCTTGCCAACGGCCGAACGTATTCGTATGGGCATGAGCCTGGTGCCGGAAGATCGCAAACGGGCCGGTATTTTCCCGGTCTCCTCTGTGGCCAGCAA
>NZ_CAJCKS010000183.1:0-9064 GCF_903970985.1 Pantoea sp. ME81
CCAGGACGTACACTCTTTCCCTACACGACGCTCATCCGATCGATTGAGGTGGCATTGCTGGAACAAACGGTGCCAGGCGAATTGCGCTACGCCATTGAAGCCGAACTCACCGGTATTGGACTGGTGCGCTACGGCACGGAATTCAAACCAGAGGGCAGAGTGTTGCTGCGTCACTTAAAGCAACAGCAGTTAATGGGCAGTGGTTTGACGGGATAAACAAGGAAGGTTGTTGAATATGAATCAGGTGATTAAAAACGGTGCAGATCCGCGCACCTTACCAGGCTATTCCCAGTTGCGGGAAGAGATGAGTAAGCTGACGCATCCCGCCCGGCCCGATGTTGATTGGGGCAAAGTGGAGAGACTCACGCTGGGGTTGTTTGAACAAAATGGACTGGAGTTGCAGAGTGCGGCCTGGTTCACTTTGGCGCGTGCCAACAACGCGGGTTTGAGGGGGCTCAATGAAGGCTTGAATCTGATTGACGCGCTGGTGGTACATCAGTGGTCGATTTTCTGGCCGCTGGCGATTGATGCGCGCGCCGATATCCTCAGCGTGATGTTTCGACGTCTGCAAAGTCTCTACCGTGGCTGGCAGGTGGTGGGCAGCGAGATGGCGGCGCAGCTATTAGAAACGGAGCGGTTGCTGATATCCTTGCGTGAAGCGTTGTTACGTTTTGGTATCAGGGAATTCGCGCAGGCTAATACGTTATTGCATCAGGTCAAACACTCCATAACGCAGCTTCAAGAAAGACAGCCCTCTCCGGTACAGCTTATTCCGGCAGCACTCAACAGTGAACACCACAGCGATCCGGCTCGCGTTTATGTGGTCTATCCTGATGCGGATGAGCAGCAAGACGCGCCCACAACGGCATCATCATTAAAATCATTTGTGAGTGGGGCCTGCTGTGCCTTACTGGCTGGCGTTTTAGTCTTAGTCTGTGGCAGTTGGTATCGATACGAACAGCATCAGCACTTGATGGCCTCTCAAGCCCTGCTCGAACAACAGCGCAGAGAGAAACAAGCGATATCGTTGGAAAAATTACAGAGCTGGCATCGTGGTATGGCGCAGTTGGAAAATATGGCTGAACAACTCAATGGACTAGATAAAACTAAAGGGAAATATCTCACGGTGAGTGAGCTTAAAACGGGGATTTTTTCCGCGATGCAGGCCTTTAACCAGCAGATTCCGGTTGAAGAGCAACTTCGACGTTATGCCGAGGGTAATGGTGATCAGCTGAGTGAACAAACGCAGACGGGATTACTGTTAAAACAGCTGATGTTTCGTTATCAACTCATACAACAGGATCACGCAGAGTCGTTCACCGATCGGGAAAAAGCCAATCTAAATCAAAGTCGTACCAGGTAGACTTCTGAAATCAGCGCTAAACCAGTAAAACAGATTGAATCCAATTGGTGGGCAGGTTACAACGTTGCAAAACCATGAATGGATGCTGGTGCAGTATCGACAACCCTCCTGACCCGGAGGGCTTTTTTATCGCTTTAACAACGGAAAACTATGCCTCACACTTACCGCCCATGGATGAAAAGGTATTGGCTGGTCTGGCTACTTCTCACGCTGGTGACTTTGTTCGCATTACTTGCCGAACAAATCCTGGATCAACGGCGCACGCGTGAAGCGGAATTCCATCAGCAGTTCAGTCGTATTGCGGCCTATTTAACGCAGAATGAAACTCTGTTGCCATTATTGACGGGTGATGAAAACCTTACTGAATTGCAGAAGAAATTTCCGCAAATCGTGCAGCTTGAGCACACACAGAACAGGCCGCTAACCGGCCCGCGGTTTGAAGATGCCAGCGAAGGGCGGTACTGGCTGTATAACCCCTATCGACAATTCCGCATGCTGGTGGATTTGCATTTTGCCGTGCAAGCCCCAGAGGTCGGGCTGGCACTTGCATTTCATATTCATGCTCAGCCCGCAATATCAACTTCGGCCTATTCTGAAACGGCGCGTTGGCAATGGCAGCGTCCGTTTATCAACCTCTACCAACCTTTTCTGATTAAAGGCAGCGCGAATCCTGATTGGCGTGCGCTGCATGTCGCTCCGCCCCTGCTGGCGTTGATGTTGTGGCTCATCATCGGTTTTCTCGGTTGGGAATTATTGCGTCACTGGCGACAAAACGTCGAAATGCGTCTGCGGGCTGACTATTTCCAGCGCACGCGGCGTGAATCTTTGGGTGAATACACGGCGGGTATCATCCATGAAATTAACCAGCCGCTCACCGCGATTAACACGTGGTTACACACCAGCCAGCTACTGCTTAAGCAAGGCAAACACGATAGCCTGCCGCAGACACTCGGTGCCATCAGTTTACAAACTGAACGATTGGCCGGATTGCTGCAACGTTTTCGCGACATTGTCAGCGAACGCCCGGTGGCGATGACTGCGATCGGTGTTGAATCAACATGGCGGCGAGTCACGGTGCTATTACAACAAGAACTGGATGCGGGCGCTGTGGTGCTTCATCAGCAGTTTCAGCATGACCACGCGCGCGTTACCGGCGACGAACAATGGCTCGAACAGGTCTTTCACAATCTGCTACAAAATGCGATCCACATGCAGCAAGGGCAGGCGGATGCGTGGGTGGCTATCAATTCAGAACGCCTGGCGCACGAGATTAAAATCATCATCAGTGATAACGGGCCAGGCTTTTCTGTCGAAGGATTAGCGCAGGCCTGTATGCCGTTTTACAGCTCGCGACCAGAAAGCATGGGGCTTGGCATGACGCTGGTTGAGAGCTTGATGTTACGCATGAATGGCCAGCTGCGGCTGGCAAACCGCGCCGAAGGCGGCGCGGAAATCACCCTAATTTTCCCACTGGCGGAGTAACGGAATGAGCGCAAAAGTTTGGTTAGTGGATGATGATTTGTCGGTGCGTGAATCATTGGGTTTTCTCTTGAGAACGCTGGAATATGACGTTGCCGACTTTGCTGATTTGGCCTCATTTGAGGCGGCTACGTCAGCGCAGGAACCGCTGCGCGGCTGTTTGTTGCTGGACGTCCGCATGCCGGGCATCAGTGGCCTTAGCTGGTTGGCAGAGAAGGGCGAAAGGCATCCGCTGCTGCCGGTGATCATCATGACCGGTCATGGCACGATTGAAGCCTGTCGCCGTGCGTTCCGTCAGGGGGCTTTCGAGTTTTACACCAAACCGTTAGAGATTGAACCGTTGCTGGAAAGCGTGCACCAGGCAATGCATGAAAGTGAACAGCGCGCGCAGCGCTGGCAGGCGCAACAGATTTTGCAGTCGCGTTTTGCATTGTTGTCGGTGCGTGAAAACGAAGTGATGCAACTGATGATTGCCGGGCAGACCAGCAAAGAGATAGCGCGTGATTTATCGCTGTCACCACGAACGGTTGAAGCCCATCGCGCCGCAGTTCTGACTAAACTGGAAATGGACAATCTTGCGCAACTGATTCACGCCTGGCAGCAACTTAACCAGGTATAACTACCTGGCAGAACGCGTGATCACCCGAATATTTATTAACCTGCTCTCATTTTACAGTGTCACCTAACATAACTCAGGAGTGACACATGACTATTCGCCTTTCTTTGATTGCTGCTGCGGCGGCATTTGTTTCTTTTGGCAGCCAGGCCGCCGTGACTGAATCCAATCTGTCATTGGCTGAGGCGCAAAAACTGGCTAGAGCAGCTATTCAGTCCTGCGCAGCAAAAAATTACAATGTCACCGTGACAGTGGTGGATCGCGCAGGTTTAGTGACTGCGGTACAGCGTATGGACAATGCCGGTCCGCACACGGTAGAAGCGAGCCGTATGAAGGCCTATACCGCGTTGAGTACCAGGAATCTGAGTGGCAAAGTGATGGAAACGGCACAGAACAATCCAGGCGCGCAGAATATGCGTGACGTACCAGGCTTTCTGCTGTTAGCCGGTGGCGTGCCGGTAAAAAGTGGTAATCAGGTGATTGGTGCGATTGGTGTCGGTGGTGCGCCGGGCGGTAATCTTGATGAGGCTTGCGCGCTGGATGCATTGAAAGCGATTGATTAAGTCATGATGGGCGCAATATATTGCGCCCATCAAGCACATTGTCTGTCGTGTCACTTCAATTAGCCTGTCCAACATAGCCAGTGCACGTCCTGCAGGCCACCCGCTACGGAATATCGGTTTCCCTGCCGCGCTATGACTCCACTGATGAACTGCCATAACGTACGCGTCTTGACGCCACAAAACACAGCAGCGGCACCGGTAAGGTGAACAACAGCAGCAACCACAGCAATACGTACACCGCATCGACGCCGTCATTTTGCAGATTGTTATAAAGCTGAACCGGCATGCCCTGAGGGAAATAGGCGAAAATCATGACAATGCCGAACTCACCCATGGCGCGCACCCACGCCAAAGCTGTTGCAGAGGCCAAACCCGGCGCGGCCAGCGGAACCGACAAACGCCAAAATCCTTGCCACGGTGAGGCACCTAAGGTACGGCCGGCATCCAGAATATCCTGCGGAACGCCCGCGAAAGCGGAACGTGCAGTGGTAATGAAGTAGGGCAGTGCGCCGTACCATTGCGCCAGAATAAACGCGGCAGGATTGTTAACCAGCGTCCAGCCAAATTTCCCCAGTAATTCCCCCGGAACACTATAAGGTCCGTAAGCGCTCACCAGTAAAATCCCCATTGCCAGCGGAGGCGTCAGTAATGGAATCATCACCAACAGTTCCACAATGGCGCGCGCACGACCCTTTGCCTGCGACAACCACCACGCCACCGGCAATCCGCTGATAAAGATCAACAGCAGCGCAATCGCGCCCAATCCCAAAGAGGTGGAGATGGCACTCCCATCGCCCCAGGCAAGGTGCATGTGCTGCCATTGAGTGACACCAATCAGGGTGACGAATGGCACGGCCAGCAACATCAGTGCTGGCAGTGACAACCAAAGCGCGGTGGCGTGACCGGTCTTCATTACTGATAAACAGCTCCGCCTTTCGGCGCGGCGTAGCCATTCTGTTTAAACAGCGCCTGACCTGGCTTACTCAGCATGAAATCGACAAAGGCTTTACCCGCCGCCGCACCGTGCGGAGCGTTTTTCAGCACGGCTGCGTAGTAAACCAGCGGTTGAGTGTGCAGCACTTTATCTTTGCCAGCGCTGTCTTTGACGCTGAAGCTGACAGTGTCATACCACTGTTTTGCCATGTCTGGATTGCTCAGGTTGACCTCATCCGGCAGCGCCACATAAGGCAGATGCGCGGATATCACTTCACTCTCATAACCTGCCGCGGCATCGACCTGACCACTCTCCAGACGAGCCAGCAGGCCACCTTCAAGATGGGTCTGAGCAGGGTTTTGGTAGCCACCAAGAATTTTATCGGCGATGCCCGGCTGCTTGTAATACTTCTCAGCCAGCAGCAGGGTAAAGATAATGTTCTGGCCTTTTGGATCGTTAATCGGATCGGTGCGCCCGAACTTAATGCCCGGCGTGGCCAGCACTTTCAGCCAGCTGGCATCTGCGCCTTTGGCCTGTGCGAACTGCTGGGCAAATTTGCCTCTCGGGCTGTACGCCACCACCATGCTGGTGCTGGCAACCGGTACGGCATCATCAATCAATCCTGCATCTTTCAAAATCTGCATCGGGCCCGGCGTGATGGAAACGAACACGTCAGCGGTGATTTTCTTACTCGCGAGCAGTCGAGCCATGCCGTATGCGCCCTGGCCTTGCCCTTCATATTTTCCGTCGTTCTGTTTGGCAAAGGCTGGACCTAAAGACTGGTCCATCACTTTTCCCATCGAACCAGCATAAGTTACGCGAATATCGGTACTGGCTTGTGCTTGCAGGCTGAGGCCAGCGGCGGCGGTTAACATCAATACTGTGAGGTATCTGACTTGCATTCCCTTTCTCGCTATATAATTAGGTAGATAACGATTATCGGAAATTGTGCAATCAGTGCAAGCTGAAATCTGTTGCGAAATATGGGGATAGCCCGCCGCAGCGGGCTGAAAACATCAGGCGAGAATGCGCTGTGCCCAGGACTCAATATCATCACCGCTGCCCATATCCAACTGCACCAGACCGTTGGTGATAAAGGTGGGTGAGACGTGAATACCGTTCTGGCGCGAATATTTACAATGCCATTTGATTTCGTTCTGCAGCTCGGCGCGCAGGAAAGGCGCATGGGCATCAATACCGCTGTACTGCTGCAAACGTGCAAGGATTTGGTTCGGCGTCGCGTCCATATTGGGCCCATGACTGTGATCGGTGAACTCAAACTCCTCACGATGATCGGCGACCGCCTGCAGCACACGTTTTGCAGCGGCTTTGCCCTCTGGCAAAGTGGATGCGGCGAGGATGTAACGAACGATCAGTCCGGAATACATATGCCATGGCTGGGATTGCAGCCGAATCTTCAGCGTCATCTTATCTTCCCCCACCAATGCCAGCAGCGCATCCAGCTTATTAAACGCACGGACTGAGAACGGGCATGTGGGTTCCAGAAACACTTCAAACACTTTGGGGCCGTGGCCCCAGATTAATGGATCGGCGTGTAAAGCAGTGGTTTGACTCATATTCATTCCCTGTTGCGAGGTTAAACGTTGTACTACTTTGGCAAAGCCCGACGACGACAGCCAGCTTAGGTTTATGCTTTTTTGTTACAAGGACAATGGCGGTCGACAGCATGACGCAAAATAAAAATAATTTTATAGATCCGTTAACTACAAGAATGTCCGCTGTTTCCGCCTTTGCTCAGAAAATAAACGGCTATAGTTATGCCAGCTTTGTTCTCTTTTTGTGCGGTTAGCGCCGCACGTTTTATTCATTTGCCTGGAGCCAATAGATAAGCAACGAGGTTCAATGTGTTTGCCGAAATATCCTGGAAAATCATCCATCAGGTGATCAATCAGACCATTGCGGAGATGGTGGATGAGCAGCAAACGTTGGATGTGGTCAGCCTGCGCAGACGGCTACGTGAGATGGCCGAAAGCGAGACAGATGAAGAGATGGTGCTGTGCTATTGGCAAGCGAGCAAGGTGCTGATGCGTTTACCGCCGACAATCACCGCCAGCCAACTGATTGAAGCAGCGAGGCATGCTTTTCGCAGCCCACTGAATCACGATCCGCTTTAACCCTAAATGCTTTTCTGACGAATCGCGGATAATCGTTTGATTTATAGTCATAATCCTGGCGTACGCTCTGCTAAACTAGAGCGTCAAAACGCTGAAACAGAGGACAGTAATGAAAATCAAAAGTTATGCCGCGATGAATGCAGGCGATGCGCTGGTGCCTTTTGAGTATGAGGCCGGTCCGCTGGCAGCTGAAGAGGTACAGGTTGAGGTCGATTACTGTGGCGTCTGCCACTCTGACCTGTCGATGATTGATAACGAATGGGGCATCTCCTCGTTTCCAGTGATCGCGGGCCATGAAGTGATTGGTCGCATCAGTGCGTTGGGTGATGCCGCGCAAAACAAAGGACTGAAAGTCGGTCAGCGTGTGGGCATTGGCTGGACAGCGAAAAGCTGCCAGCACTGTAACGCCTGTATCAATGGTGAGCAGGTGAACTGCGAAAACGGTTCTGTTCCCACCATCATGAACAAAGGTGGTTTCGCCAGTCATCTGCGTGCGGACTGGCAATGGGTCATTCCACTGCCTGAATCCATGGATATCACCACTGCCGGCCCACTGCTGTGCGGCGGTATTACCGTATTCAAACCGCTGCTGATGCATAACATCAATGCCACCAGTCGTGTGGGCGTGATCGGCATCGGTGGCCTTGGCCACATGGCGATCAAACTGTTGCGTGCGATGGGTGCGGAAGTGACTGCGTTCAGCTCCAACGCCAGTAAAACCGAATCTATCCTGGCGATGGGTGCGGATCGCGTGGTGAACAGCCGTGATCCACAAGCATTGAACGCGCTGGCAGGCCAATTTGATCTGATCATCAGTACCGTTGCAGTAGACCTCGACTGGCAGCCGTACTTCCAGGCGCTGGCACCGCACGGTAAATTCCACACCGTGGGTGCCGTGATGAAGCCATTTGAAGTTCCGGCTTTCAACCTGATCATGGGCGACCGTGCCGTGACAGGATCATCCACCGGTTCTCCGGGTCAGTTGCGTTCGTTAATGAAACTGGCATCGCGTGCTGACGTTGCGCCAACGGTTGAAGCCTTCCCGATGTCGAAAATCAACGACGCGCTGGATCATGTCCGCGCCGGTAAAGCGAATTACCGCGTAGTGCTGAAAGCGGATTTCTAACATGGTGATAGGGTCGGCAGCCATGCCCTTGCAACTTCAATGTCAGATGAGGGTCCGACTTTACGTTGCAGTGCAGCCATGCCGACATTGAGTCTTACGGTGCGCATCGTGCGCACCGATTCTTCGCCCCTCCATTCTTAAGCTGCATCGTCCTTCCAAACAGCATTCCCCTTACTAATAACCTGATTATTCAGCATTATATTGCTCATCACTTTGCTACTCTGATGCTCTATCGAGCAAAACTCCGAGGACAGCGATGAAGATTTCCAGCTATGCCGCTCTGCAAGCGGGTGGGGCGTTAGTGCCTTATGAATATGATGCCGGCCCGCTGGCAGCGGAAGACGTACAGGTTGAAGTCGATTACTGCGGCGTGTGCCATTCCGACTTGTCGATGATCGATAACGAGTGGGGTGGTTCACGTTATCCGTTGATTGCCGGACATGAAGTGATTGGTCGCGTGGCGGCGCTGGGAGAGGCGGCGCAGAACAAAGGGCTCAGCATCGGGCAACGCGTCGGTATCGGCTGGACGGCAAAAAGCTGCCATCACTGTGATGCCTGCATCGCAGGCGATCAGGTGAACTGCGAAAATGGCAAAGTCTCCACCATCAATAACCACGGCGGTTTTGCCAGCCATCTGCGCGCCAACTGGCAATGGGTGATCCCGCTGCCCGAGACGCTGGATCTGGCATCTGCAGGTCCGTTGCTGTGTGGTGGCATCACCGTGTTCAAACCGCTGCTGATGCACAACATCAATGCCACCAGTCGTGTGGGCGTCTGGAGGGCGGTGGGGAGGGAAAGAGCGACACGCCGGGTGGATACTGCAAGTGTCGACGTTGGGCGACGCAATC
>NZ_CAJCKS010000184.1:0-9032 GCF_903970985.1 Pantoea sp. ME81
CCTTTCAGTGGCGGCCACGCGATTGCCAGCCCGTTGGGCACGATCTTCAGTACCAATATCACCCCCTCTAAAACGGCGGGGATCGGCCAATACAGCGAGCAGCAGTTTGCCGATGCGTTGCGTAAAGGGGTTCGCGGTGATGGCAGTCAGCTTTATCCGGCGATGCCGTATACCGCTTACGCGAAGCTCACCGATGAGGATGTCGCTGCATTGTATGCCTACTTTATGCAGGGTGTGCAGCCGGTAGATATTCAGCCTGAGAAAACGGCATTGCCGTTCCCCTTCAATCTGCGTTTCAGCATGGCAGCCTGGAATCTGTTGTTTATGGACAGCAAGCCCTTCCAGCCGGACGAGAAGCAGTCAGAAGAATGGAATCGCGGTGCCTATTTGGTACAGGGGTTAACCCACTGCAGCACGTGCCACACACCACGTAATTTCCTGATGGCGGAACAGCAGGACAAAAACTTGCAGGGTGCGTCACTCGGTACCTGGTTTGCACCTGATATCACGGCGGCAGCCTTGCAGGGCAAACCGCATTGGACACGTGAAATGTTGGCGCAGTATCTTGCAACTGGCCACGCCAGCAACGGCGCAACGGCGGGCGGTCCGATGCTGGAAGCGATCGATAAGAGCTTCTCGCGTATGACAGCAGAAGATCGCCAGGCTATTGCGACTTATTTGTTACCACAGGATAGCGCCACTGCTGAACCTGCGCAGGCCAATCGCTGGACGCTGGTAAGAGGTGACGATACGCCGCAGGCGGTATTAAGCGAAGGCGCACAGATTTATCGCAATAACTGTGCATCCTGCCATAACCTGACAGGCGAGGGGCTGAATGGACTGCCGGCATTACAAAATCATCCGGTGTTGAATAAGCCCAATGCGGACAATGTGGCGATGGCAGTACTGCAAGGCGTTTGGCCTGAAAAAGGGCAAGGGATGATTGGCTTTGCCGGTCAACTCAACGACCACCAAATCGCTGCGCTGACTAACTATGTGATGCAAGATATCGGGCACAGCAAGGTGCAGATCAGCGAGGAGCGAGTGAAATCACTGCGTGCTGGTGGTGATGCTTCGCCGCTGATGCTGGTGTCGCACATCGGCATGGCCGCTGCCGGGTTCATCGTGGTGCTGGGGCTGTTCTGGTTAGGTTTCAGAAGAAAGAACAAACGCTAGCGGCTTTGTCCTATGACAAATGGTCAGCTGTTGTTAAGATGCGCTTTTACGTTATCTAACAGGAGCTGGCTATGTTTTCAGGTCTTAGTGCCTTTCCGCTGACCCCGGTCAATGCGACAGGCATTGATGAAAAATCCTTTCTCTCGCTTCTCGCGCGTCTAACAACGGCAAAAGTCGATTCACTGGGCGTGCTGGGTTCAACCGGTAGCTACGCCTATTTCACCCGCGAGCAGCGCAAGCGCGTGGCGACGCTGGCCGTACAGCATGCGGATGGCATTCCGGTGATGGTTAGCATTGGCGCAACAAGCACAGATGAGGTGCTGCGACTGGCGGAAGATGCGCAGCATGCAGGCGTAAGCGCTTTATTATTACCTGCTGTTTCCTACCAAAAGCTCACTGAAGAAGAAGTGTTTGGCTTCTATGCCGAGGTGGCGCGGAATGTTTCGCTGCCCATCTGCGTTTATGATAATCCCGGCACGACCCACACCGAGTTCACAAATGATCTTTACGCACGGATAGCCGCGCTTTCCAACATAGCTTCGATAAAAATCCCCGGTGTTCCTGACCAAATGTCAGCGGCTACCCAGCGGGTGAGCGCACTGCGTGCGCAACTGCCTGAACGCATTAGTATCGGCGTCAGCGGCGATGCCTCAGCGGGTAACGGTCTGATGGCAGGATGTGAGGTTTGGTATTCCGTGTGTGGTGGCTTGTTCCCCAACACGGCATTAGCGCTTACCCGAGCCGCTCAGGCAGGGGATTTCACTGCAGTCGCCCAGCAGTCCCAACGGTTAGCCCCGCTTTGGGCGCTGTTTCGTCAACATGGTGGCAGCATCCGAGTGATGGCGGCTGCGGCGACTCTCCTGGGCCTGGCGGACGAGAATAATTTGCCACGCCCACTCCGGGCATTATCCAGCGAAGATCAGTGGGAAGTGCGACAAGTGATTGAATCTTTGAATCTGTCTTAAGAGAATTAACTATTAGTGCGATCATAATGATCGCACTAATAGTTAATATGTATATAGTTTACTTGGTTATTATCACTTCCATCGAAGGCACACAGCCTTCTCATCAAACAAACCAAGGAATATGACCATGAAAACTATCAAAGCAATGTCAATCGCCGCTGTTGCCGCTCTTTCACTGATGTCTGCTGCCAGCTTTGCTCAAACAGTATCTGCCACTTCACTGACTCTGGACGGTGCGGAAGCGAAAATCGCTGCTCAGGCACATCAGCAGAACGCACAATACAAAATCATTGAAGCCAGCGACGGCAATATCGTGCACATGACCGCTGAGTTGTACAAATAATTATCGGATGGTTGCACAGGGAAGTGCCGGAGCAGGCCGCCTTACGGGGCGGCCTTTTTCGTTGAGAGGCGTAATGCAGTGGAGACCGCATCATGAAACAGAATCATGACCAGATTGATCAGCAAGCCAATGCATTTGTTGAAGCGCTGCGCACGCAGCGTCATGCACACATGCCGGTGATGCGTTTCCATCAGTGGCCGCAGTTTATCTCGACCGTGCGCACCTTGCTTGCGAACAATAATTAGCTCGATCATCATTATCGCACTAATAGTTAATATAGAAACGATAACTAAGGTTATCATTATTTCATCGAAGGCACACAGCCTTCATCAATAACCCAAAGGAATATGACCATGAAAACCATTAAAACACTGACCATCGCCGCTGCTGCCGCTCTTTCACTGATGTCTGCCGCCAGCTTTGCACAAAGCATTTCCGTAGAGTCTTCAACTCTTGACGGTGCAGAAGCAAAAGTTGCCGCAGTGGCACAAGAGCAGGGCGCACAGTATAAAATCACTGAAGCAAACACCAACAACCGTGTGCACATGACTGCAGAGCTGTACAAATAAGTTTAGTTTCCGCTTCAGCGTTAAGGCCGCCTTCGGGCGGCTTTGCTGTATCTGAAACCTAGAAAACTAACTGCATTTTTGCGGCCCTTTCTTTGTCAGCCGCCAACTCGAGTGCGGCAACCGCCTGGTCCATCGGCATTTCAGCGGACAGTAACGGCAGAGGATCAATTTTCCCCGTCTCCAGCCAACGTACGGCAGTGGAAAATTCATCGACGAACCTAAACGAGCCGCGTAATTGAACCTCTTTAACCAAGAGAGGACCGATGGGATAGGTGATTTCAGCCTGACCCATACCAAGTTGCACGATAATCCCGCCGGGTCGGGTATAGGCAACGACTGAGGCGACGGCAGCGGCAGCGCCGGAGGCCTCAAAACACACATCGAAGCGGCCACCTTGTTCACGCCATCCGGCAACGACTTCTTCATCTCGCGGGTCCCAGACCGAGGCCGCTCCCATTTTTAATGCCAACGTGCGGCAACGTTCGCTGAGATCGGTCGCCACCACTTCTGTCGCGCCTGAAGCTAAAGCCGCTGCAATCACCAGACATCCAATCGGTCCTGCGCCAGTCACCAAAACGCGTTTGCCCGTTAAATCCCCAGCCTGTTTGATGGCGTGAATACACACAGCTAGCGGTTCGGCGAAGGCAATCACCTTTGCCTCAACATTATCTTCATAAGGGATACACTGCTCTGGCGCGACCACCACATGCTGGGCGAATCCACCGTCAACATGAGGGTAAAACTGTGCGCTTCCCATGAATCGCATGGAGCGGCAGAGATTTTGTTTACCTGAGCGGCAGATATCGCACTGCTGGCAGGGTTGCGATGGGTTGATGGCCACTCGTTGCCCTGCATGCAGGCTGCTTGCCTGTGGTGCTTGCTCAACGATGCCAACAAATTCATGCCCTAACACCATCGGCGACTTCAATACCGACATACCTGCCCGACCATGCAAGAAATAATGGATATCGGAACCACAGATTCCCCCGCGCTCCACTTTCACCAGCACTTGATCGCTGTTCCAGGCAATATCTTGATTCTCACACCGTACATCATTGGCTCCCGCCACCATGACGGCTTTAACCGTTTTATGCTGCATGATTACTCCTAAGCATTTGAAGGTGTCTTATATTTCTCTTTGTCACGTGGGGCCGGTTGTTCTTCTGGAGGAACCATGACTTCGATTTTTCCCACCAGGAACAGATAGGCGAGGAAACCTGCCAGAGCGACAGCCGCGATGTACCACATCGCGTATTGAAAGTTTTGCGTGCGTTGCAAAATAATGCCGATGATGATGGGGCTGGCGATACCGGACAAGTTACCGAAGATATTGAGAAATCCACCAATGGTACCAATCAGGTGACGAGGAATCACATCACTGCATACCACCCAACCGAGATTGGAGAAAGCATTGGCGAAAAAGGCGACAGACAGGATACCAATCGCTATCACGGGTTGGTCCTGGAAGAAATTCACCAGTGCAATAGAACAGGTCAGCAACATTCCTGTCATCACAGGAAGTTTACGCGCAAAGGTACGGCTGCGGCCGCGCTTCAGCAGCAGATCACTTAATGTACCGCCGCACAACACACCAGCCATGGCCATGAGGTAAGGGAACATGGCGCCAATCCCTGCTTTGTCGATCGACAGGTGCAATCCTTTCTCCAGATAGACAATAAACCAGGTCAGGAAAAAGTAGAGCGTGGACGACGCTGCGAACTGGGCAATAAACAGCCCCCAGGTGGTGCGTTGACGCAAGATGAAGCGCACTTCAGGCCAGTTCACCCGGGTATTTGCCCCTTTTACTTCAGAACCATAGCCGCCACCCTGGCGAATAATATCCAGTTCACCTTTATTTACCTGCGTGCTGTGTTGCGGATCGCGATAGCGAATCAGCCAGTAAAAACCAAATACAATGCCGACCGCGCCAGAAATGTAAAACGACATCTCCCAGCCCCATTTACTTACGATCAGGGAAAGTAGAGGGGTAAGGAGTGCGAGCCCAATGTATTGCGCACTGGAATAGGTTGCCGTTGCGCGAGCACGCTCGTGATCAGGGAACCATGTCGCAATGATTTTGGTATTCGAAGGAAAGGAGGGGGCTTCAGCGATCCCCACCAAAGCACGGCAAGCCAGCAACATCATAAAAGAAGCAGTGGCGGTGGCGAAAAGATGGTGCGAAGCAAACCCCATTAATAAGGTGAACACGCTCCACAGCACAATCGCGCTACCATACAGCCAGCGGGATCCGATGCGATCCAGCAGATATCCCACGGGAATCTGGCTCATGGCGTAGAACCAGGTAAACATTGAAAACAGCAATCCGAGCTGAGTCGGTGAGAGCGCCAGGTCTCCCTGAATATGAGAACCCGCCACGGAGAGGTTGGCACGGTCCATATAGTTAATGGCCGTTACAACAAACAACATCGCCAGCACGGAGAAACGGGTACGGGTGGGTTTAGCTGTCATGGATTGACCTTTCTCAGTGCGCAGTGGTGGCGTGGGTTAACGTGTTCGATGCGTTACTAAACCGGGTCAGTGCGGTTAAAAGCACAGCAACCACTAGAGACGCGCCCATAAAGACATATGAAGCAGCCGGACTCCCGGTCAAACCATTTAAGTAACCCACAATCCAGGCGCCGACGAATGACCCTAATGCGCCAAAACAAACGACAAATGACATTGCACCGGCTACAACGTTGCGCGGGATCATTTCAGGTATGGCGGCGAAGAATGGACCATACGGCGTATACATTGCTCCTCCCGCAATGACCAGAAGTGACCAGGAAATCCAGAAATGAGATGCGCCGAGGGTGAAGGATGCAATAAAACAAACGGCCCCCAGCCCGAGGAAAGCCAAAACGATAGCTTTGCGCTGCTGAAATTTATCAGAGTACCAGGACGCGGTTAACATCAGTGGAACGGCCAGCAGATAGGGGGCTGCAGATAGCCAACCGGTTGCCACGATGCCTAATCCAGATGCCGTTTTGAGCATCGAGGGCAGCCACATAATGAAGCCGTACATGCCTATGTTCCAAAAGAAATGGATGAAAGCAAGGGCAAGCACTTTGGGTGAACGAAATGCTTCGCGATAGTTTTTAACGGGTTTTATGGCTTGTTGTTCTTCAGCCAGCGCATTCTCGATGGCACGTTTTTCCGTATCGCTTAACCATTTGGCGTCTTTTGGTCGATCGGCGTATATCACCCACCAGATGACCGCCCAAATGATGGCTGGCGCACCTTCGATAATGAACATCCCACGCCAACCAAAGGAATTGATTAAGTATCCTGAAAGGATCGACATCCACAAAACTGTGATGGGATTACCTAGAAACAAGAAGGTATTTGCTCTGGAACGCTCTTCCCGTGTGAACCAATGACTGAGAAATATCAGCATTGCGGGCATGACAACGCTTTCGGCGACACCCAGAAGAAAACGTACGGCCGCTAAAAGTGCAACGTTATGCACCATTCCTGTTGCAGCAGCCAGCGCCCCCCAAAGGATGAGACTCCAGAAAATCAATCGCTTGGCTGAGTGTTTCTCTGCATAGATACCGCCTGGCACTTGAAAACAGAAATAACCCAGGAAGAATAGTGCGCCCAGCAGCGACGATATTGCCGGTGTGATGTTGAGGTCTTCTGCGAGTCCAGCTGCAGCGCCGAAACCGTAGTTTGCTCGATCCAAATAAGCCAGGCTGTAGGTGATGAAGGCGATGGGAATGAGCCGCCCCCAACGTTTATTAGATAGTGTCCCTGAAATGGTCTGATTCATGTTCTGACCTCTTATCGTTTTAAGGGGAGGGTACAGTGAGTCTGGAAATGCATTTTTAAATGACGTTGGTCTAAAGCGTGGCGAGCCAACCGCCGTCGACATAAATCATTTGTCCATTGACGTAGTTAGAGGCAGAGGAGGCCAGGTACACCGCTGTGCCAATCAACTCATCAGGTTTACCCCAGCGCCCTGAGGGTGTGCTATTGCAAACCCATTGATTAAATTCCAGATTTTCTACCAGCGCACTGTTCATGTCGGTGAGGATATAGCCCGGCCCGATGCCATTCGATTGGATGTTATGGACTGCCCATTCAGCTGCCATCGATTTCGTCAGTAATTTGATACCGCCTTTTGCTGCGGTATAAGGGGCAACGGTGGCGCGAGCGGCTTCACTCGTGAGTGAGCCGATGTTGATAATTTTGCCACCGCTGTTGCGCGCCACCATACGCCGCGCTGCGGCACGAGCCACCAGGAAGGCACTGGTGAGATTCACATCTATTACACGCTGCCAGTCACTTAACGCCAGCTCCAGCATAGGTTTACGGAACTGAATGCCCGCATTATTGATGACGATATCGACGTGGATATTTTCTTCATCAAGCTGTGCGAAAACGCGCTCTATCTCATCCTCGTTTGCGACGTTAAAGAGAAAGCCCCGCGCATTAAATTCCTGGGCTTTTAACTGTGCTAACGCGTGATGCATGTGCTGTTCGCGAGTGCCGTTGAGGATGACAGAAGCGCCAGCTTGCGCTAATCCCGTGGCATAGGAAAAACCGAGCCCACGCGTTGAACCGGTAATCAAGGCCGTTTTTCCCGTTAAATCAAAAAGGGAGTGCATGATAATTCCTCATGTAACATGACTAACAAGTTGGTGTAAAAGTTGTACGTGAGGTTGTAAGTAGCAGCAATAACCTGATCAATAAATTGCAGACTGTTTCACAAAAATGGGATCAGGTAGCAGGAGCTGGAAATAGTAAATAACGCATCAACTGCATGAAATTGATGTGTTTTTATAATTCTAGTCAAAAGGGTTAAGCGTGATAAAAGAAAAAACGCCTTGTGCCAGGAGAGTGAAAAAGTTAAAAAGACCAACATGTAGGACAAGTGAGTGAGCAACGTGGCGCTGGCAAGTATTCAAAAACACAATATCGTGGACGTGATCTACGAACAGATGAAGCAGAACATTCAGGATGGCATCTGGGAGCCGGGCTGTAAGTTGCCTTCTGAAGCAGAACTCACGGCCACCTTCCAGGTTAGCCGAGTCAGCGTGCGCAGTGCTGTGCAAAAGTTACGTGATTTAGGTATCGTCATCACGCATCAGGGCAAGGGGACTTATGTTACCCGGGATGTCGCGCGCTATGGGGCCTTCAGCGACAATCAGCCGATTTTGCATCTGTCTCAGGAAGAGTTTGACGATATGCGCGTGTTTCGCCAAACCGTTGAGTTTCGTTGCATGGAGTTGGCTGTAGAGAATGCGACTGATGAAGACATTCATGCGTTAGAGAGTGCGCTCAATCGCATGCTGGTTAATCGGGATGATTACAAGAAGTATTCCCTGGCAGACTACGACTTCCATCTGGCCATCGTGAAAGCTTCGCATAACAAAATTTTTATTCATGTTATGGAGTCACTCAAAGGCATCTATGTGCATTATCTCGAAGAGTTAAACCGTGTGCTGGGCATTACGCTTGAGAGCGTTGAAGCCCACATTAAGGTATTTATGGCGCTGAAAAATCGTGATGCAGATTTGGCAACAGAGACGCTGAACAGTGCGATGACCCATAACGTGCACGCTATCGAAGATGTACGCCATAACTGAACATAGGAAAAGCCCATTGCGGCTTTTTTTATACTTCTAGCATGTAGGACATCATACAGGATTAATGAGGATTAGCATGAGCCAACTTAAGATTACCAACGTAAAAACCATTCTCACTGCACCGGGCGGTATTGACCTGGTGGTGGTCAAAATTGAAACCAGTGAACCTGGGTTATACGGTTTAGGCTGTGCGACGTTTACACAACGTATTCATGCCGTCGCCTCTGCTATCGACAACTACATGAAACCGTTCTTAATAGGTAAGGATCCCGCGCGTATTGAGGATATTTGGCAATCGGCTGCGGTGAGTGGCTATTGGCGAAATGGCCCGGTCATGAACAACGCACTGTCTGGCGTCGATATGGCCTTGTGGGATTTAAAAGGTAAA
>NZ_CAJCKS010000185.1:0-8996 GCF_903970985.1 Pantoea sp. ME81
GTTTTCACGCCAGCTGGATGGATCGCGTATTGGCATGTGTCAGTTAGCCAATGGCCGTCGTTGTGACGAGCAGGCGCTGATGGGTGGACAGTGCGCCCGCTGAGGCAGGCGCCACATCTTTACGCTTTCACCTGATTCGGGCAGTCTTCGCCACGTTCAAGCTGCTGTAAATTGCTGAGCGTGGTTTCGGAAATTGCCGTCAGGGCTTCGGCAGTCAGGAATGCCTGATGGCCGGTGAACAACACGTTATGGCAGGCTGACAGGCGACGGAAGACATCGTCCTGAATCACATCGTTCGATTTATCTTCAAAGAACAGATCGCGCTCATTTTCGTACACATCCATACCGAGCGAACCTATCTTTTGCTGCTTCAGCGCATCAATGGCTGCCTGTGAGTCGATCAGGCCACCACGACTGGTGTTGATGATCATCACCCCATCTTTCATCTGGTTAAAGGCTTGTGCATTGAGCAGATGATGATTTTCCGGCGTCATTGGGCAATGCAGCGTAATCACATCGGATGCGGCAAACAGCGTTTTCAGATCGACATACTCGGCACCCAGTTCGAGTGCAGCAGCACTTGGATAAGGATCGAACGCCAGTAAACGCATGCCAAAGCCTTTCAGGATGCGCATGGTCGCCACACCGATTTTACCGGTGCCAATCACACCCGCCGTTTTGCCGTGCATATTGAAACCGGTCAGGCCATCCAGCGAGAAGTTAGCATCACGTGTGCGTTGATAGGCGCGGTGAATGCGGCGATTCAGCGTCATCATCAACCCCACCGCGTGTTCAGCCACCGCTTCCGGCGAATAGGCCGGTACGCGTACCACCTGCAAACCGAGGGCGGCAGCCGCTTCAAGGTCGACGTTATTAAATCCGGCACAGCGCAGCGCGATGGTTTTCACGCCCAGTGCCGCCAGCTCCTCCAGCACCCCTTTACTGCCATCATCATTAACGAAAATGCACACCGCATCGCAGCCCGCCGCGTTTTTGGCCGTGGTTTCACTCAGCAGGAAGTCAAAGAACTGCAGCCCAAATCCAAAGCTGGCATTGACGTGTTCAAAGTATTTCTGGTCGTAGTGTTTGGTGCTGTAAACCGCAACTTTCATTATTTCGCTCCTGAAAAATGCAACGTCGGTATCATCACAGAATAACGTTTTCTGCATCATTTTGCTGATCTTCAGCCAGGCTATATAGCTAACACCTTCATTTGCCGGGCATAACATGACATCATCTCCGTCAGGATTGCGTAAAGAACAGGATAGTTAACTGCCATGTCGCGGGGCCTCCGTCGAACACTTGCTGCGCTACTGGCGCTGATATTGCTGCTGTTGGGATTACTGCTGACGCTGACGCAATGGTTGCCGCGTCTGGCGGGTATCTGGCTGCCGGAAAATACCCGCGTTGAGCTCAATGGTTCACCGCGCTGGCATAACGGCGGCGTGCATTTTCCGGCGGTAAGCTATCTAGCTGGTGACTGCGAGCTGGCGAATGTCAAAGATGTCGCGCTGGGTTGGCAACATAAACGCTGGCAGCTCAGTGCACAGGCCGTACAGCTCAACAGTGAATGCCTGCAAGCCCTGCCACAGAGCGATTCCAGCGGTGCACCGCGCAGTCTGGCCGAATGGCAACACATGTTACCGGGTGCCGATATCCATCTGGAGCAACTGAGTATTTTACCCTGGCAGCAATATGCCGGCCGTTTTGATCTCAGCCTCGACAAAAGCGTCCAGCAGTTACATTATCAGGGCGATAACCTGCAACTGGATGCACGTTTGCAGGGGCAGCAACTGCAGATCGCACAATTCCAACTCAGTCATCCTTTGCTACCAAAACCGCTCGATTTGCACGGTGATCTTACGCTGCCCACCTTTGCTAACGGTTTGCCGGTGGCGGGTGAACTCAGCGGTGATGTCAATCTGACGCAGTGGCCGCAGCCGCTGGCGATGACGCTTAACTGGCAGCAGCAGCAAGGCACGCTGGTGATTAATCAGCAGGGTGACGATCAGCCGTTGTTGCAGTTACCATGGCTGGTCGATGCGCAGCAGATACGTATCACTCAGGGACATTGGCGCTGGCCGCAAGCTGACCAACCGCTGTCGGGTGGTTTGGCGCTCACTCTCGACAACTGGCAGCAGGGGCTGGAAAACACCCAGGTCAGCGGGCGGTTCAATCTGCTTACCCAAGGCCGCGGCGGTAAGGGTAACCTGGTGCTGAGTGTCGGGCCGGGCACATTGAGCCTTACCGACAGCGCGTTACCGTTCCAGCTGACCGGCGAAAGTAAGTTTACCGACCTGCAGTTGTTCGGCAGCATGCCGGGCATATTGCACGGCATGTTGACCGATCCGCAAATCACACTTAAGCAAGGTGCGCTGCTGCGCCTGCGTGGACGCTTGCTTTCGACGCTGGAAGTGGATGAAGCACGCTGGCCGTTAGCGGGCGTGACACTTGCCTCGCGCGGTATCAATGGCAGATTACAAGCAATTCTAAAAGCTCACGATCCCAACTTCGGTCGCTTCACGCTGCATCTTGATGGCCGCGCCAGCGATTTTTGGCCAGACAGCGGACGCTGGAACTGGCGATACTGGGGCGATGGAATGATGCAGCCGCTCAATGCCAAATGGGATGTGAAGGGCACGGGTAGCTGGCAGGATACGTTAATCAGTCTGGACACACTCAATACCGGCTTTGATCAATTAGCCTATGGCATGGTGCAAGTCGACAAACCGCGCCTGACCTTAACCGCACCGGTGCGCTGGCAGCGAGACGTCGCGCATCCGGCTTTCAACGGGGGTTTTACCCTGAAATCCGGTCAGACGCAGTTTAGCTATGGCGGGTGGTTGCCGCCTTCAGAACTGCGCTTTGAGGCCAAGGGCAGCGATCCGAGTCGCTTTATCTGGCGTGGGCAACTTACTGCTGAGGATATCGGCCCGGTGCGGGTTCACGGGCGCTGGGATGGTGAACGTCTGCGTGGTGAGGCCTGGTGGCCAGCACAATCATTGACGGTGTTCCAGCCGTTGCTCAGTAGCGATTTGAAGATGCGCATTCAGTCAGGTGAATTGCGGGCACAAATGGCGTTTTCTGCGGCCACCAAACAGGGCTTTGAAGCCGGTGGTTTCTGGGCAGTGAAAAAGGGCAGCGTGTGGATGCCGGACAGTGAAATCAATGGCATCGACTTCACGCTGCCGTTCCGTCTCAAGGATCACCAATGGCAGTTAGGGCGTCGCGGTCCGGTTTCACTGCGCATCGCTGAGGTCAAAAATCAGTTTGCGTTGCAGAACATCACTGCCGATCTGCAGGGCCACTACCCATGGCAGGAACGCCAGCCGTTGACGCTCAGTAACGTGAATCTCGATCTCTTAGGCGGCCATGTCAGCATGCCAGAGCTGAGGATGCCGCAGCATGAGCCCGCGCGCGTTGCACTGCGCGAGATTGACCTTAGCAGGCTGATCACGGCAATCAAACCGAAGCAGTTTGCCATGTCGGGCAAAGTGAATGGTGAGCTACCGCTGTGGGTGAATAATCCGCAATGGCTGATTGAAAAGGGCTGGATTGCTAACAGCGGCCCGCTGACCTTCCGCATGGATAAAGATATGGCGGATGCCATCGTCAGTAATAACTTTGCTGCGGGAGCCGCCATGGACTGGCTGCGCTACATGGAGATTTCCCGTTCATGGGCCACTTTGGACCTCGATAACTTCGGCAATCTCACGATGCAGTCCGAAGTGAAAGGCACCAGTCAGTTTAGTAATCGCCGACAGTCGATTAACCTCAACTATCGGCATCAGGAAAATCTGTTCCAGCTGTGGCGCAGCCTGCGCTTTGGCGATAATTTGCAATCCTGGGTGGAACAAAATGCCACCCTGCCATCGAAGAAGGATCCCCAACCATGAGCCTCAGGGCATTGCTGGTGTTGGCAGCTGGGCTGCCGCTGATCGGTTGCGTGCCGCGCATTGAAGTGGCGGCACCGAAAGAGCCGATCACCATCAATATGAACGTGAAGATCGAACATGAAATCCACATTAAGGTCGATAAAGATGTGGAAGCGTTGCTGAAAAATCAAAGCGGCCTGTTTTGAGGAGAGGCATGATGAAATCGAAAGCGATGGCATTGTTGCTGGCGCTGCTGCTGGTGCCTTCAGCGTGGGCGCTGACGCTGGACGAGGCGCGGCAGCAGGGACGCGTGGGGGAAACACTCAGTGGCTATGTGGCGGCGCGACAACAGGATGATGAAACCCTGGCGCTGGTGAAACGGATTAATGATGGCCGTATGCAACAATATCAGCGCGTCGCGCAGCAGAACAATCTGAGCACCAGTGAAGTGGCACGTATCGCGGGCGAAAAGCTGGTGAGTCGCGCGGGCAGCGGTGAGTATGTGCGCGGTATCAACGGGCAGTGGTTACGTAAGTAAAACCCATCATTATCTGAGTCACAGCCATAAAAAAGCCGGGCACTCAGGCCCGGCAAAGACGGCATCATACCCATTATTCTCGGGTATTCATCACGTTCTTAAGATTACGCAGCAACAATTTGCTTGATGGCGTCTTTCGCGTCGTTAGCCGCTTTGGTCGCCACTTCTGGACCATAAGCAATACCTTCAGCGAACACGAAGTTCACATCGGTGATGCCGATGAAGCCCAGGAACAATTTCACGTATGGGGTCAGCAGATCGGTTGGGGTATCTTTGTGAATACCGCCACGGCTTGACAGGATCACGGCACGTTTACCGGTGACCAGACCTTCCGGGCCTGCTTCGGTGTAACGGAAAGTCACGCCAGCACGCGCAATCAGGTCGAAGTAGTTTTTCAGCTGAGTAGGGATGTTGAAGTTGTACATTGGCGCAGCGATAACCACAGTGTCATGCGCTTGCAGTTCTGCAATCAGCTCATCAGACAGCGCCAGGGCTTCCTGCTGACGTGGAGACAGCGGAGCATCAGAAGGACGCAGTGCGCCAACCAACTCGCCATCCAGAACCGGAATGGGCTGAGCAGCCAGATCGCGAACAGTCACTTCATTACCTTTGGCGCGCGCTTCTTCAGCGTAGAAGTCAGCCAGTTGGTTTGACTGAGAGTAACCGGCCAGAATGCTTGATTTCAGAACTAAAACTTTGCTCATGGTATTTTCCTGTGCGTTACGCGGTTGGCTTACCGCTCAATGCGTTACACTCTACGGAGATCCTCCGCGAGGTAAAAGCGCAATATTTCGAGACCTATGTTCGAAATTATTGAATAAGGTCGCACGTCCGGTCGGGTGAGGTTGTCCAGAGTGTGCTATTATGCCGGGCAATAATTGATTGAATCCGCCGGGAAATTTCAGCCGGCATCGAGCGCACTTTGCCAGGCTCGCCGCGACCACAGGTAACACACCACTATGTCATCATCCGTCACTTCCCCTTTGGCCCCACTCTGGACGCGGCTCGATAACCTGATGCTGCGCGACCGCCAGCGCTTGCAGCGCCGTTTGCATGGCGCAGCGAAGGTGAAAAATCCAGCCGCGCAGCAGGGCATTGCAACAGAACTAGAAGCCGAATTTGCTGCCGCTGAACTGCGCATTGCCCAGCGCACGGCGGCCACGCCACGCATCACCTTCCCGGAGAATCTGCCGGTCAGTCAAAAGCAGCAAGAAATAGCCGAGGCGATTCGCGATCATCAGGTGGTGATTGTGGCCGGGGAAACCGGTTCAGGTAAAACCACCCAGCTACCGAAGATTTGTCTGGCGCTCGGGCGTGGTGTCAAAGGGTTGATTGGTCATACGCAGCCGCGCCGTCTGGCGGCACGTACCGTTGCCAACCGTATTGCCGATGAGCTGGAAACCTCGCTCGGCGGCACTATCGGTTATAAGGTGCGCTTTAACGACCAGGTCAGCGACACGACGCAAGTGAAGCTGATGACCGACGGTATTCTGCTGGCGGAAATCCAGCAGGATCGTCAGTTGTTGCAATATGACACCATCATCATCGATGAAGCGCACGAACGCAGTCTGAACATCGATTTTCTGCTGGGATATCTGCGTGAGCTGCTGCCGCGCCGTCCCGATTTGAAAGTGATCATCACCTCGGCGACCATCGATCCGCAGCGTTTCTCTCGCCACTTCCATAATGCGCCGGTGATTGAAGTCTCAGGCCGGACCTATCCGGTCGAAGTACGCTACCGCCCAATGGTGGAAGACGCTGACGATACCGACCGCGATCAGCTGCAGGCGATTTTTGACGCGGTCGATGAGTTAGGTCACGAGAGCCGTGGCGATATCCTGATCTTTATGAGTGGTGAACGCGAAATTCGCGATACCGCCGATGCGCTGATGAAGCGCGATATCCCGCACACCGAAATCCTACCGCTGTATGCGCGGCTGTCGAATGCCGAACAGAACCGGGTGTTCCAGTCACACAGTGGACGCCGCATCGTGCTGGCCACCAACGTGGCCGAGACTTCACTCACCGTACCGGGCATTAAATACGTTATCGATCCCGGTACGGCGCGCATTAGCCGCTACAGCTATCGTACTAAGGTGCAGCGCCTGCCGATCGAGCCGATTTCTCAGGCATCCGCCAATCAACGTAAAGGGCGTTGCGGACGTGTGTCGGAAGGGATCTGTATCCGTCTCTACTCTGAAGACGACTTCCTCAGTCGTGCGGCGTTTACCGATCCGGAAATTCTGCGTACCAACCTGGCGTCGGTTATCTTGCAAATGACGGCGCTCGGCCTGGGCGATATCGGCGCATTTCCGTTTGTCGAAGCGCCAGATAAGCGCAATATTCAGGATGGCGTGCGCTTGCTGGAAGAGTTGGGCGCTATCACGCTAAGTGAGGATGAAACCTACAAGCTGACGACGTCTGGCCGCCAGCTGGCGCAACTACCGGTAGACCCGCGCCTGGCGCGCATGGTGCTGGAAGCGCAAAAATTTGGCTGCGTGCGTGAAGCGATGATCATCACCGCGGCCTTATCCATTCAGGATCCTCGCGAGCGCCCGAGTGAAAAACAGCAGGCATCGGATGAGAAACACCGTCGTTTTGCCGATAAAGAGTCGGACTTCCTCTCTTATGTAAATCTTTGGAATTACCTGCAGGAGCAGCAAAAAGCGCTGTCGGGCAATCACTTCCGTCGTCAGTGTAAAACCGACTTCCTCAACTATTTGCGCGTGCGTGAATGGCAGGATATCTACACACAACTGCGTCAGGTGGTGCGTGAACAGGGTATGCCGGTTAACAGCGAACCCGCGCCCTATCGTGAAGTGCACTGCGCCTTACTGACCGGATTACTGTCGCATATTGGTCAGAAAGACAATGAGAAGCAGGAATTCACCGGCGCGCGTAATGCCCGCTTCTCCATTTTCCCTGGCTCCGGCCTGTTTAAGAAGCCGCCGAAGTGGACCATGGTCGCGGAACTGGTGGAGACCAGCCGGTTGTGGGGCCGCGTGGCCGCACGTATCGATCCCGAATGGATCGAACCGCTGGCCCAGCATTTGATTAAACGCAGCTACAGCGAACCGCACTGGGAGAAAGCCCAGGGCGCGGTAATGGCGACAGAAAAAGTCACGCTGTATGGCCTGGCAATTGTGCAGGCGCGTAAGGTCAACTACAGCCGCATTGATGCGCCACTCAGTCGTGAGCTGTTTATCCGCCACGCGCTGGTGGAAGGCGACTGGCAGACGCGTCATGCGTTTATGCGCAACAACCTCAAACTGCGCAGTGAAGTGGAAGATCTGGAACACAAATCACGTCGTCGTGACATTCTGGTCGATGATGAAACGCTGTTTGCTTTCTACGACCGCCGCATTGGCGCTGATGTGGTCTCTGCTCGCCACTTTGACAGCTGGTGGAAACAGGCGAGCAAGGACAATCCTGACCTGCTGAGTTTTGATAAGCAGATGCTGATCAAAGATGGCGCGGATAAAGTCAGCCAGCTCGATTACCCGAATTTCTGGCATCAGGGCAATCTGAAGCTGAAACTGAGCTATCAGTTTGAGCCCGGCGCGGATGCCGATGGTGTTACCGTTCACATTCCGTTGCCGTTGCTGAATCAGGTTGAAGAGGGGGGTTTTGAGTGGCAGATCCCCGGTGTCCGCCGTGAGTTGGTGATTGCACTGATTAAATCGTTACCAAAACCGACGCGCCGTAATCTGGTGCCTGCACCGAACTACGCAGAAGCTTTCCTTGGTCGTGTAAAAGCGATGGAGTTACCGCTGCTGGATGCGCTGGAGCGCGAGTTCCGCCGCATGACCGGGGTGACCATTGATCGTGAAGCCTGGCAGTGGGATCAGGTGCCCGATCACCTGAAAATGACCTTCCGCATTGTGGATGAACACAATCGCAAGCTGCAGGAAGGCAAAGATCTGCATCAATTAAAGCAGGTATTGAAAGGTAAAGTGCAGGAAACGCTGTCGAAAGTCGCAGACGATGGGCTGGAGCAGAGCGGACTGCACATCTGGAGCTTTGGTGATTTGCCGCAAAGTTACGAGCAGAAACGCGGCAGCTATCAGGTTAAAGCCTGGCCCGCACTGGTCGACGAGAAAGACAGTGTCGCCATTCGCCTGTTCGACAACGAGCTTGAGCAGCATAAGATGATGTGGCGAGGCCAGCGTCGCCTGCTGCTGCTGAACATTCCGTCGCCAATCAAGTATCTGCACGAGAAACTGCCCAACAAAGCTAAACTCGGCTTGTACTTCAATCCTTACGGCAAAGTGCTGGATTTGATTGATGACTGCATCGCTTGTGGTGTCGACAAACTGATGGCGGAAGCGGGCGGTCCGGCATGGCAACAGGAGAATTTCGAGCAGCTACGCGACAAAGTGCGTGCTGAATTGAACGAAACTGTGGTGACTATCGCCAAACAGGTCGAGCAGATTCTGACCAGCGTGTTCAATATTAACAAGTTCCTGAAGGGTCGTGTCGACATGACGCTGGCGCTGGCACTGTCTGATATTAAAGCGCAAATGAGTGGTCTGGTATACCGCGGCTTTGTCACCGGTAATGGCTATCAGCATCTGGGCGATACG
>NZ_CAJCKS010000186.1:0-8905 GCF_903970985.1 Pantoea sp. ME81
CGATGGGTCATACAGTTTCAGCACCCATCACCGCGGGACCTGTTCTCGCCATGGTGGCGTTGCGGAATGGCTGGCATCTTAAGCCACACGCAATAAGCAGCATGTGCCAGGCTTAAAGGACACTATTTTCTTAAGGAGTGAGCAATGAAAGACTATTATAAAATCGATCTGGAGCTTTTTATGCAAAATAACGTGGACTTGATTCGCGAAATAAAAAGCAAAGCGCCGGTTTATGCGGATGAGTTGGGATTAGAGCTGGTGCAGTATATTAACCGCGAAGTGAAACAAGCCCATCTGGATTATATCGAAAGCCTCGGCGTGCGCGATCCTTATGAATATTACGTCTCGCAACATGAAGAAGATCCTCACCTGGCTGACACGCTAATTGCTCAGCATCGTGCCGCTTTACACCACACCGCTTAACCAACTGATTTGCCACACAAGCCGTGTGGCAAACGGTGCTCTTTAATGCGAGAGAAAGAATATCGCCAGCAGGAAAAATACCCATAATCCGGCAAAGGTCGCAAAGCCGACACGAGGCGTTTTCGTCCGACCGACTACCACACCAATAAAGATGCTCAGCAGCGTTAAGGTGCCAATCATTACCCAGAGAAGATATTGCGCATTTGCCATGAAGGATCCTTATTAATCGGCAATAAAAACAGTGCGCACTCTTATACCATTTTTCACGCTAACTGGCTGCTGTTAAATGTCCGCATCTTTCGTGCTGGCTTGAATTCATTACGCCGTTGGATGACTGCAACGCACGGCTTTTAATTGTTCCAGCTGATTTAACCGTGTCGAGGCATGCTTGTTGGCGCTAGCCTTCGCGATACCGTTGCCGATGCCAAAGTCGCCGATAAAACCAATCACCGTCAGCGCATCAAACTCACCGGTTTTGTCGATCTGCTGCTGCACACTGTGGGATTTCGCAATTTCCTGATCCAGTGCCGCACAATTGTAGGTTTGCGCTTCTTCATCACTGACTTTGGGTGATTGCGGGTATTGCTTCAGGGCGCAGCCGCTGAGCAGCAGGATAGTGGTGAACAGTACAGCAGATTTGAACATCTCAAGACTCTCGTTTGGGCTGGCAGGGTTGGCGTATTGCTGAGAGGAAATGTAGCACGTGAAGCGAGGCGCGATTGGGTGAATAACTGGGCGATTTGCGGGTATTTTGCGCAAAGATTGGGTTAGGATTGCGGGATATGAAATTGATTCGGATAAAAGGATTTCGGACAAATTTCGGGAAACTTGGGTGAAGAGTAAATTATAACCATAAAAATCAATTACATAAAAAAAGACCCAATACGATTCCTGTATCGGGTCCAGGGAAATGGCTCTTTGAGAGCCGTGCGCTAAAAGTTGGCATTTTTGAAGGCGAGTTCGCCTTGCCATTTAAAGGTAGTCCAAGGGTGATTATTTTCCAGCCAACCGTCACGATGCGGTCAGGAAGCTGCCAACTCTGTGATCGTGCTGACACATCGGAAAAGCAAGCGTAGCGGCAAAACTGTGCGCTACGCCCGAATTTTGCAGGGATTACTTACCGCACAGCTGCTGCGCGCGATCAACGATCGGTTGCAGGCTCATTTTCTGGCCAGGATGTGCTTTGTCTTCCGCCACGATGGTATCGATGGATTGCAGTGTGCCCTTGCCGGCATCAGCGCGTGCTTGTGCTTTATCATTCAGCGGATACTGCAACAAGGTGCTCGGATTGATGGCAAACAGCGCGCCGTCTTTCTCACACGTCAGCATCACCTCTTCGCGGGTGAAGGGCCATTTGTCTTTGCCAATCTCAAAGCGGCTGACGGTAATAATCTGTGCGGCCATCGCCTGGCTGCACAGCGCCATCAGAATGCAGGCTGGAATCAATTTCTTCAGCAAAATATCGACCTCATTTTTCATTTATGACAATTCAGGCCGGTGACAGCGTGGCAAACACGCTAACCAATCCGACAACAACAATGGCCAGCAGCAGCTCAAGCTGCGTCAGGCGAATAAACTGCTGCGGCGCGTGGCTGCCCGCGACGCGAAAACCTGGCACCAGAACATAGCGATTGATCAGCGCAATACCCACCATCATCATTACCAGCATCACTTTGACCACCAGCATCGCACTCCACAGGGTGGTGCCCCAATTGAGCGGTGTGCCACCAATCAGCAGGCTGTTGTTCAGCCCGGTAAGCAAAGCCAGTGCGACAGCCAGATGCCCATAACGCGAAAAGCGCATCATGCAGCGAATCGCATCGGTGCGATACGTAATCTGACGGGCTTCACGCATTAGCAATAAGAGAGGCAGTAAGCCGCCGGTCCAAAACGCGGCGGCAATCAAGTGCAGCGCGTGATTGATCTGCTGCAGCAAGCCGGGTAAACCATCGCGCATCGCGGCATGTCCAACGCCAGCCAGCGCCGCCAACTGCAACAGACCACTTATCAGCAAGAGCTGTTGGCGCAGTGTGCCACGCAGCAGCAAGGCCAGCGTGCTCAGCAGTGCGAACCCCAGTTCCCAACACCACACCGCGCCAAAGCGCGTCGCTAAAACCGCCTGCCAGGTTTCCAGGTCACCGACATTGTGCCAGTCACCGCTCATCAAACCGGTTTGCGTGGCGAGCATTAACAGCGCACTGAGCAAACTCAATAGCGCCGTCGTGACTAAAATTTTGTGCAATCGTTGCGCCAGCACCGGGCGATAACGCCGCGGTGCCAGCAGAGCCGTGTAGAACGCACTGCCAGCCAGCAATAGCACCGCAATAAAATGCAGGGCGCGCAGGACAATCCACAACGTGCTCAGGCTCATCGATTACTTCACGCTAAACGCGTAACTTCCCTTGGTTTTGTGACCATCAACGGACAACACATGCCAGTTCACCTGATAGTGACCTGACGGCAGTGGTTTACTGATCGGCACGATCAACTGATCATGCTGCTTGTCGTTGAGTTTGGCTTTTTCCACGGCCATCGGCTGATTCTGCGCATTGAGCACTTCAACACCGCTGAAGGCAGGCTCAACATCTTCTGTGAAGGTCAGCGTCAGATTTTGTGGCGAGCTGTCGATCACCGCTTTATTGGCGGGAACCGGCGTTTTCAGGTGAGCATGTGCCAGTGCAAACTGACTGAAGACCAACGTGGATGACGCCAGCAACATCGCCACAATCGGGTTTAACGCAGTTTTCTTCATCACTTCTTCCCTTTGCCATGCGGCCTCTGCCGCAAACGTGGCAGCAGGATACGCCGCTGGAACAGACGTGTCGAGACTTGCGGTGCGATCCAATTTCCTTGATCCGTAAAGGGGAAACCATTACTTTTGCCCCTGTTTATCAGGAGAAATGCATGAGCCAAAACCTTGCCCTGTTGTCGCAGGAAGAGAAAGACAAAGTCAATGTCGATCTGGCCGCCGCAGGCGTGGCCTTTAAAGAGCGCTACAACATGCCCGTGATCGCGGAAATGGTCGAGCGCGAGCAGCCGGAAGCGCTGCGCGAGTGGTTCCGTCAGCGTTTGATGAGCTATCGCCAGGCATCGCTCAGCCTCTCTCGCCTGCCCTACGAACCCAAACAGAAGTAATTAACCTATGTTACGCGTTATTGATACCGAAACCTGTGGCCTGCAAGGCGGCGTGGTCGAAGTCGCGTCAGTGGATGTGATAGACGGACAGATCGTCAATCCGATGAGCGATTTGATTTGCCCGGACCGCCCTATCAGCCGTCAGGCGATGGCGGTGCATCGCATTACGGAAGCAATGGTCGCCGATAAGCCGACCATTGAAGAAGCGATTGGTCGCTATCATGGCAGCCCCCATTATGTGGCGCACAATGCCAGTTTTGATCGTCGTATGTTGCCGATCATGCCCGGTGAATGGATCTGCACCATGACGCTGGCGCGCCAGCTGTGGCCGGGCATTAAGTACGGAAACCAGGCACTGCGTCACAGCCTGAAGCTTGACGTTACGCCACCTGCTGAACTGCATGCGCACCGTGCGTTATATGACTGCTATGTCACCGCTGCGCTGCTGATCCGCATCATGGAGACCTCCGGCTGGAGCGTCAGTGATATGGTCGGCCGCTGTCAGCCCGCAGAAGTCAGCGGCGATGTGTTCCCGTTTGGTAAATATCGCGGACAAAGCATTGGCAGCATTGCGCGTAAAGATCCCGGCTACTTACGCTGGGTGCTGGAGAATGTGCGCGATTTGCGCCCACCGTTACGGCAGGCGCTGCGCAAGTACGTGAAAGTCGATCAATAATCGACGCGGTCTGGCAAGCTGCCCTGCGCCAGCCCGATCAGGAAAGTAAACTCCTGCGCTACCCCTTCATAGGCTTTAAAACGCCCTGATTTACCACCGTGACCGGAATCCATCTCGGTACACAGCAGCAGCAGTGTATCGTTGGTTTTCAGCTCACGCAGTTTTGCTACCCACTTCGCCGGTTCCCAATACTGCACCTGGGAATCGTGCAATCCTGTCGTCACTAACAGATGCGGGTAGGCTTTCGCTTCGATGTTGTCATACGGGCTGTACTGGCGAATGATGTGGTAAAACTCTTCTTGCTCCGGGTTGCCCCACTCGTCATATTCGCCGGTGGTTAGTGGGATCGACGGGTCCAGCATGGTCGTCACCACATCGACAAACGGCACTTGCGCCACAACACCGTGGAACAGTTCGGGGGCAAGGTTCATCACACCGCCCATCAACAAGCCGCCCGCACTGCCGCCCATCGCATACAGCTGCTGCGGATTGCCGTAGCCTTTCGCCACCAGCGCCTGCGTCACATCAATGAAGTCGGTGAAGCTATTCATCTTATTCTTCAGGCGACCATCGTCATACCACTGCTGCCCCAGTTCGCCACCGCCGCGCACATGGATAATGGCGTAAACAAAACCGCGTTCCAGCAAGCAGATACGACTGGTGCCGAAACTGGCATCCATGCTACTGCCATAGGCACCATAGCCGTAAGCCAGCAGTGGATTACTGCCCGATTTGAAATGCTTACGGTGATAGACCAGCGACACCGGCACTTCAGTGCCATCACGCACCGTGATCCAGTGATGTTCGCTTTTGTAGTCATCTGAGTTGAAGCCCGGCACCGGCGTCTGTTTCAACACGCGGCGGTCGCCCGTCTCCATATTGAGTTCAAACAGCGTGGTTGGCGTAGTCATGGATGAATAGCCATAACGCAGCGTGTCACTTTCCGGCGAAGGATTGTATGCCAGCCAGGTGACGTAAGCCGGATCGTCAAAGGCGATCCCGATGCTTTCTCCACTTTCCCAGTTGATCTGGCGCAGCGTGTTGACGCCGCGCTGGCGCTCTTCCACCACCAGCCAATGGCGGAACAGCTGGAAATCCTCCAGCACCACGTTATCGCGTGCCGGAATCAACGCCTGCCAGCGGTTCTCCGCCAGCCATGCGCTGCGATACAGACCAAAGTTTTTGCCGTCGCGATTCGAGCGAATATAGAACTGGTGATTGTAGTGATCGATGCTGTACTCGTGATCGCGACGACGTGGACAGAATACCTGCGGCTGCGCATCCGGATACTCGGCATCAATCAGCTGGATCTCACTGGTAGTGGTGCTGTACATCGCAATCAGGATGAAGTGCTCGGAGGTAGTTTTGTGCACGCTGAGGTGGAAGCTCTCATCCTGCTCTTCATACACCAGCTGATCGTCTGATTGCGGATGACCTAACTCATGGCGCCACACCTGATAGGCCAGTAACGTTTTCGGATGCTTACGCACGTAGTACAGCGTGCGCGAATCATTGGCCCACGCCACGCTGGAAGAAGCATTGCTCAGCACTTCCGGATACCAACTACCACTCTCTAAGTTACGGAAGCGGATGCCATACTGGCGGCGCGACAGAAAATCTTCCGCCAGCGCCATCACCTGGTTGTCGGGTGAGATCGCCAGTGCGCCCATGGTATAGAAATCACTGTGAGAAGCTCGTTGATTGCCGTCGATCAGCAGTTGCCAGGGTTCATCCGCTGGTGCGTTTACCGACTGACGAAAATAGAGCGGGTATTCGTTGCCGACCTCATAGCGGCTTTGATAGCGATAGCCGTTTTTTACGTAGGGGACGGAGTGGTCCTGCGGTGGAATGCGGTCGACAATCTCTTTTAATACCCGTTCTTGCAAAGGATCTTGCGACGCCATCATCGCTTTACCGTACGCATTCTCGGCGTGCAGATGTGCCAGAATTTCTGGGTTTTCACGCTCGTCATCGCGCAGCCAATAGTAGTTATCGGTGCGCGATTCACCGTGCAGGTTCATGACGTGGGGGATTTTTTTCGCTTGCGGCTGGTTCATTCTGGCTCCTTTCCCTGAAAGACAACATTCAGCAAGCGTGGCACTTATCACGCGGGAAGCCAAGCAGCAGCGCACAGGAAGTGTAACGAAAGGAGCGCTTTTTCATGCGCTCCCTCGTCAAGGGTGGTTAACGCAACAAATTAGCTGGAAAATCAGCGGGCAATTCATTGGCCGCACAGGCGATGACCTCATCATTATCGGCACCGCAATCTCGCACCAGTGTGATGGTGGCAAATTCGTCGATCACTTCAGTGGGATAAGCTGGACCCGCTTCGCGATAACGATTCATTTCGTTGAGATGTTCATTCTGGAAGCAAACCGTCTGCTGCGGGTTGTTCATCACCCAGCGGGGGAAGAAGATCGTACCGTGAAACAATCTGTCTCCCAGATTCGCGATCAAACTGACGTCAGTGCCGGTGGGTTCAGTCCAGGAAACTTTGTAGACCTCTTGCGCGACTCGCACAATATAGGCGCGCTGGTCCTTAACCCAACGATTACCCACCATCCCGCTATGAATACGATAATCAACGGTGCTGGCATTTTTAATATACAGCTCATAGTTCCAGCCATTGTCATAGGTATAGATCAGGTGTTTGCCAACAAATCCAGCCAAATCATTTTTATCGAAGGTGCTCATAATGTGTTCTCCTTTGGTTTGAAGCCAGATTACGCCTTCACTTACCTGATGAATAACGCTATGTTTCGATAAAATTCATTCAAAATTTAGATAATATGCATAAATCAACGTTGGAACAGTGGAGCTTGTTAAATGAGGTGGTGCTGCGCGGCAGTTTCGCCAGCGCGGCCGAGTCGACACATCGCAGCCAGTCTTCGGTAAGCTATAACCTCGCCATGCTGCAAGAACGCCTTGAAGTCACCTTGCTGGAGACCAAAGGAAGGCGCACCGTGCTGACGCCTGCAGGCGAGAAGCTTCTGGCGCAGGTCAGGCCACTGTTGAAAGCTTTCTACGCGCTGGAAAGCACCGCCAGCGCTATGCGCAACGGTGAGCGCAGCCGCATCGAACTGATGGTGGATAGCATCTTGCCGCGCGAGCATTTGTTCAGTGTGCTGAGTGAATTCCAGCGTCTCTATCCAGGTACGCAGGTTAACGTCACCGAGGTGTTGGAAACGCAGATACCGGATAACAGCCAGGCGGATGTAATGGTATTGAGCCAGCGCCAGCCCGGGACAGGCCGGGGCGAATGGATGATGAATGTGGATTTCGTGGCTGTTGCGCACCACCAGCATGCGTTACATCACTTGAATGGTGCGGTTAGTGCTGAGCAGTTAGCGGAATATCCGCTGATCCGCATTGCCGATCATCAGCATTTTAGCGTACTGCAGGAGCACCATCAGGGAGAGATCTGGGCTTGTTCCACCATCGAGGCCGCAATTGAGGCAGTAATGCATCAGGTTGGTTATGGTTGGTTACCGGAGACCCGTATTCAGTCCGCCCTGGCGGCAGGAACATTGAAGATGCTGCCGCTGCAGCAGGGCGTTCGTCGCGTAACAGCGCTGCATTTACTGATCAATAACGAGATAATTGTTATTGATGCACAGTTGCAAACACTGCTCGATCTGATGCGCAATAAAGACTGGATATGATCCAGGCATCAGCATCATTACGCCGCTTTCTCCGCCTGAATATCGCGCTGAATGCCGTCGCGCACATCCTGTGGGATCTTCAGGGCATCACCCAGTGCAGAGAGATAGCTGCGCTCCATAAAGTGATCCACATCGATGGCGGCACAGCTGAGGAAGTACAGTTCCAGCGCCTCTTCTTCGTTTTTCACATCTGCCGCCAGCCACTGTGGATCGAGTGGACGGTTCATCGCCTGCTGGATCAGCGTTTCCGCCTGTGAACCATAACCCGCCTGATGGATATTCTGCTCAATAGCGGCACGTTCGCGATCGTCAATATGACCATCGCTTTTGGCAGCGAACACTAACGCCGTCACCAAACGTTCAGCGCGCTGATCCACAGGTGTCTGCAACTGACCAAATTCCGGCTCATCCTGGTGCGTTTCACGCACACGCTGTTTGTATTTGTTCCATAGCACGGCGCCCGCTGCCGCACCGCCGCCGACCAGCAAGGCTTTGCCGCCATATTTGGTCAACAGGCTTCGTGTAGACTTGCTAGCCACCAGCAATCCCGCTAACCCACCCAGCGCGCCGGGTGCCAGCATATCGCTCAAACCACCGGCTTTGCCGTCGCTGCCCTTCTTCGCCAGCACCGACTGGATTTGCTGCAACCAATTGCTCATCGTTTAACTCCTGTTTAAGTTTCCGCGTTCCATGCTGCCGTAGCGAGTGTCAGGTAACGTCAGAGCGGGAAAAGTATGGCAAACCTGATGAAGGCGAATGCGTGAGTACGCAAACGTTTTCGTATATACTGCGCGCGCATTTTGACTGCTAAGGTGAAATTATGACGACTCTCGGAACCGCGCTGCGCCCTGCCGCAACGCGTGTGATGCTGTTAGGTTCAGGCGAATTGGGCAAAGAAGTGGCGCTGGAGTGTCAGCGTCTGGGTGTGGAAGTGATTGCCGTGGATCGTTATGCCGATGCCCCTGCGATGCACGCTGTACACCGTAGCCATGTGATCAATATGCTGGAC
>NZ_CAJCKS010000187.1:0-8850 GCF_903970985.1 Pantoea sp. ME81
GACCGCCCTTTTCTGCGCACACTGTTTCTTGCAGCACGTCGTCACAACTGGACCTGGCTGGATGGCGATGACTGGGCACTGGAAGATCTGGATGGCGTGATTTTGGGGGAGACGGTGTTAGTCGCGTTGGTCGATGGGCATCGTGCCGGATTCGCCGGCATCCTTCCTAATGACAACTTCCTGCACAGCCTGTATGTCGATCCCGACTTTCAGGGCCGTGGCGTTGGCAGCGCCTTGCTGGAAGCCGTACAACAGCGTTTTACCTCAACTGGCGTGCTGAAATGTCTGATGCTGAATGAGTTAGCGCAGGCGTTTTACCTGAAACATGGCTGGCAGCGTGAAGCCACCGGTGAGAGCGAGCAAGGAAAATATGTGCTGATGCATTTTCCGCTGACGGCGCGCGCCAGCGGAAAAGTGAAGCGTTAAACCGCGCGGAAGGCAATATCGGCCGGAATCACGTCACCCTGCCAGTAGAGCTGTGCCGCCACACGTCCGGCTAACTGACGGTACAGTGCGGTGAATTCGCTGTCCGGACGGCGGATCACCGTTGGTTCACCATCATCCAGATCCTCACGCAGATTGATATGCAGCGGCAGTTGCGCCAGCAGCTGCGTGTGGTAATCCGCCGCCAGTTTCTGCGCGCCGCCGGTGCCAAAAATCGGCTCGTGATGACCGCATTCGCTGCAAATATGAATGCTCATGTTCTCCACCACCCCCAACACCGGCACGCTGACCTTCTCGAACATCACAATGCCTTTACGCGCATCAATCAGGGCGATGTCCTGTGGCGTGGTGACCACCAGCGCGCCCGTCACCGGGACGTTTTGCGCCAGCGTCAACTGGATATCCCCGGTGCCCGGTGGCATATCGAGAATCAGGTAATCCAGATCCGGCCACATCGTCTCGTTCAGCAGCTGCATCAGCGCTTTGCTGGCCATCGGGCCGCGCCACACCATGGCATTTTCATCGGTGACCAGGTAGCCAATCGAGTTGGTCGCCAGTCCGTGCGCCATGATCGGCGCCATATGCGTGCCATCCGGCGAGGTCGGACGCTGGCTCTCGGTGCCGAGCATATTGGGAATCGACGGGCCGTAAATATCGGCATCGAGAATACCGACCTTCGCACCTTCGGCAATCAGCGCCAGCGCCATGTTCACCGCGGTGCTGGATTTGCCCACGCCGCCTTTACCGGAACTCACCGCAATGATGTTCTTCACACCAGTTGCGCCAGGATGATTTTTCACGCGCTTCAGCGTGGCAATGTCGTGGCGCAAACGCCAGTCGATGGCGCTCGCATGGGTGAGACGCAGCAGTTCGGCGCTGGTTTGTGCCTTAAGCTCCTCAAAGGCCGAGGCCCACGCAAACGGCATCACCAGTTCGATGTGCAGTTTGCCGTCGAGTAATGCCACATGACGCAGCGCTTTGAGGGTAGTCAGATTGTGATGCAGCGTCGGATGTTCAAAGTCACTCAGCACGCCGATAACCACAGCGCGCAATGCTTCAGGTGAATGATGTTCCCGGGATTGTGAAGTCATCCCAACTCCTTGTGTTTTCATAACGCCAGATAACGGCGGTGTGCTTTCAATAATATCAGATGCCGTCCAGTTGTGTTTACGCCAGAGGGTGCTTCGGGTAACATCTAAGCCCGATTTTTATTCACGGAACGCTACGCAAACTATGACTCAAGTCGCTAAAAAAATTCTGGTAACGTGCGCACTGCCGTACGCAAACGGTTCTATCCATCTCGGTCACATGCTTGAACATATTCAGGCTGACATTTGGGTCCGTTACCAGCGAATGCGTGGCAACCAGGTTTACTTCATCTGCGCAGACGATGCCCACGGCACGCCGATCATGCTGAAAGCACAGCAGCTCGGTATCCCACCTGAGCAGATGATCGCTGAGATGAAGCAGGAGCACGAAACTGACTTCGCTGGCTTCGACATCAGCTACGACAACTATCACTCCACCCACGGCGACGAAAACCGTCAGCTGTCGGAGTTGATTTACGGTCGTCTGAAAGAGAACGGTTTTATCAAGAACCGCACCATTTCACAGCTGTACGATCCGGAAAAAGGCATGTTCCTGCCGGACCGTTTTGTGAAAGGCACCTGCCCGAAATGTAAGTCACCGGATCAATACGGCGATAACTGCGAAGTGTGCAGCGCGACCTACAGCCCGACCGAACTGATCGATCCGAAATCCGTGGTATCCGGCGCGACGCCTGTACTGCGTGATTCAGAGCACTTCTTCTTCGACCTGCCTTCATTCAGCGCGATGTTGCAGACCTGGACCCGTTCAGGTGCGTTGCAGGAACAGGTGGCGAACAAAATGCAGGAATGGTTCGAATCGGGCTTGCAGCAGTGGGATATCTCCCGCGATGCGCCTTATTTCGGTTTCGAAATTCCAGGCGCGCCGGGCAAATACTTCTACGTGTGGCTGGATGCGCCAATCGGTTACATGGGTTCCTTCAAGAACCTTTGCGACAAGCGCGGTAACATCGATTTCGACGAGTTCTGGAAAAAAGATTCTTCCACCGAGCTGTATCACTTCATCGGTAAAGACATCGTATACTTCCACAGCCTGTTCTGGCCTGCAATGCTGGAAGGCAGCAACTTCCGCAAGCCGACCAACCTGTTCGTGCACGGTTATGTGACGGTGAACGGCGCGAAGATGTCCAAATCACGCGGCACCTTCATTAAGGCCAGCACCTGGCTGCAGCATCTGGATGCGGACAGCCTGCGTTATTACTACGCAGCGAAACTCTCTTCACGCATCGACGACATCGACCTGAATCTGGAAGATTTCGTGCAGCGTGTGAATGCCGATATCGTCAACAAGGTGGTGAACCTCGCGTCCCGTAATGCTGGATTCATCACTAAGCGTTTTGGCGGCAAACTGGCGAGCGAACTGACCGATCCGGCGCTGTATCAGACCTTTGTCGATGCCTCAGAGAAGATTGGCGAAGCCTGGGCGAGCCGCGAGTACAACCGCGCGATTCGTGAAATCATGGCGCTGGCGGATATCGCTAACCGATATGTGGATGAGCAGGCACCGTGGGTGGTGGCGAAACAGGAAGGCCGAGATGCTGACCTGCAAGCGATCTGCTCAATGGGTATCAACCTGTTCCGCATTCTGATGACCTGGCTGAAGCCGGTGCTGCCTTCACTGAGCGCGCGTACCGAAGCCTTCCTTAACACGGAACTGAGCTGGGATGCGATTGCACAGCCACTGCTGGATCACGATGTGGCGCCGTTCAAAGCCTTGTATGGTCGTATTGAAATGGCCAAAGTTGAAGGCCTGATTGAAGCATCTAAAGAAGATGCAGCTGCGGCGAACAAGCCAGCAGTAACCGGCCCTCTGGCGGATGCGCCGATTGGCGAAGCCATCACTATCGACGATTTCGCTAAAGTTGATATGCGTGTAGCACTGATCGAGAAAGCCGAGCTGGTTGAAGGTTCTGACAAGCTGCTGCGTCTGGAGCTGGATCTCGGCGGCGAGAAGCGTCAAATCTTCTCGGGCATTCGCGCGGCCTATCCGGATCCGTCAGTGCTGGTCGGCAAGATGACCATCATTGTCGCTAACCTGGCACCGCGTAAGATGCGTTTCGGCATCTCAGAAGGCATGGTGCTGTCAGCCGGTTCTGGTGGTTCAGACCTGTTTGTGTTGTCCGTTGATAGCGGTGCACAGCCTGGAATGCAGGTGAAGTAATTGAACAAGCCGCCTTCAGGGCGGCTTTTTTATCGACCCTCTGTTGTGGAGCCTGTCGTGCTAACTGCTTGCTGGCACTATTTGCGTGCCTTTGTGATTATCTATGCCGCGCTCTATGCCGGAAACGGTATTGCAGCCCTGCTGCCGTTTACCATTCCGGGCAGCATTATCGGCATGCTGCTGCTGTTTACCTTGCTGGCGCTGCAAATCCTGCCGGTCGGTTGGGTGAAACCGGGCTGTCATTTGCTGATACGTTATATGGCGCTGCTGTTTGTCCCGATCAGTGTCGGCGTGATGGGTTATACCGATATCCTGAGCGCGCAGTTTGGACCGATTGTCGTCTCCTGCGTGGTAAGTACCTTTATGGTGCTGTTAATCGTTGGCCTGAGCGCCGAACGTTTGCAGCGCCCGAAGGAGCAGCCTCATGACTGACGCCTGGTGGTCACTGCCGCTCACCGTGGTGGCGTATCTGCTGGCGCGTAAGCTGGCAGCCAAAATCAATATCTCGATCATCAATCCGCTGTTGGTGGCGATGGCGATTGTGATTCCGATCCTGCTGCTCACCCATATCCCTTATACCCGCTATTTTGCCGGCAGCACCTTCCTGAATCAGCTGCTGCAACCTGCGGTGGTCGCGCTGGCTTTGCCGCTATATGAGCAGATGCATCAGATTCGTGCACGCTGGAAGACCATCATCAGCGTCTGTTTTATTGGCAGCATCACCGCGATGGTCTCCGGCACCGCTATTGCGCTGTGGATGGGAGCTACGCCAGAAATTGCCGCGACGATTATGCCGAAATCCGTCACCACGCCGATTGCCATGGCGGTATCCGGTTCGCTGCACGGCATTCCCGCCATCAGCGCCATCTGCGTGTTGATTGCCGGCGTGCTCGGCGCAGTGTTCGGCCATATGCTGCTAAATCTGTTTAAGGTGCACAGCAAGTCTTCACGCGGCCTGGCGATAGGCAACGCATCGCATGCCTTAGGCACGGCGCGCGCGGCAGAGATCGATTATCAGGAAGGGGCATTTAGCTCTTTGGCATTAGTGATTTGCGGCATTATCACATCGCTGCTGGCCCCCTTCCTTTTCCCGCTGCTGATGCACTGGTTGGGCTAAAACTTGCGAGAGATCTCGCAAAGTTGAAACAACTCAATCAGCTTACATTGTCATAGCGACACAGATCACATATAACCCCATAGGCGGCGCATCGCCGCTAACGCGTTAATGAGGTCATCACATCATGCATCCACGATTTACTGCTGCTTTCTCCGCCCTGCCCGCTGACTTGCAAACTGCGATTCATCCCTTGCTGAATGCAGCTGATTTTGACGGCGTAATGCGCCCGCAAGACGTGGCGCGCCTGAAGCAGGAAACGGGGCTGGATGATGATGCCCTCGCGCTGGCACTGCTGCCGATTGCCGCCTGCTGTGCGGTCGCACCGGTGTCTAACTTCAATGTGGGTGCGATTTCACGCGGAGTGAGTGGTCACTGGTATTTCGGTGCCAATATGGAATTCGAACATGCGCCGCTGCAGCAAACCGTGCATGCGGAGCAAAGCGCCATTACTCATGCCTGGCTGCACGGCGAAGAGAAACTGGATGCCATCACCGTCAATTACACGCCTTGCGGCCACTGCCGTCAGTTTATGAACGAGCTTAACAGCGGCACGGCGATCCGCATCAGTCTGCCAGGTCGTGCAGTGAGTACATTGGGCGATTATCTGCCGGATGCGTTTGGCCCCGCCGATCTGAATATCACGGAACGTCTGCTGACACCGATTCATCACGGTTTCGCTGCGCAAGGTGATGCCTTACAGCAGGCGGCGATTGAGGCGGCGAACAACAGTCATGCGCCTTACAGTCACAGCTACAGTGGTGTGGCCCTGCGCAGCCAGAGCGGTAACCTCTTCACCGGGCGCTATGCGGAAAACGCCGCTTTCAATCCAAGTTTGCCGCCATTGCAGGCAGCGCTGATTATGATGAACATGCGTAACGAAGCGCTGGACACGATTAAACAGGCAGTTTTAGTCGAATGTGAGGGCAGCACGTTAAGCCAGCGCGATGCCACGCGCGCTACGCTGGCGGCACTGGGCTGTGAAGATTTCTCACTTACTTTAGTTTCGAAAACATCAGTTTAGTGATCCTTTCATCGCTTTTGTGACTTTCTATTAACAAAAGCTGTACATCTGCAAGAATCCTCATAGGATCGGGCGCCAGAACTACTTCACAAGAAACAGGTCTGGCGTTACCTTTTCCCGGTGACACGTCAGAAAACACTGCAACCGGAGCAAAGACTGCATGGAACTCGACTACGAAAGTAAACGTCCGCTGTATATTCCTTACGCGGGTCCGATTCTGCTGGAATTTCCGCTGCTGAACAAAGGCAGCGCCTTCACCCTGGAAGAACGCAACGAATTTAACCTCAATGGCCTGTTACCCGAAGCCGTTGAAACCATCGAAGAGCAGGCAGAGCGTGCCTGGCGTCAGTTCCTGGATTTCAAAAACAATAACGACAAGCACGTCTATCTGCGCAACATCCAGGACACCAACGAAACCCTGTTCTACCGCCTGCTGGATAATCATCTGGAAGAGATGATGCCGATTATTTATACCCCAACCGTCGGCGCGGCCTGTGAACACTTCTCTGAAATTTATCGTCGTGCGCGCGGTGTTTTCATCTCGTATAACAATCGCGATCGCATTGAAGACATGCTGCAAAACGCCACTAAGCAGAACGTGAAAGTGATCGTGGTGACCGATGGCGAGCGTATTCTCGGCCTCGGCGACCTCGGCATCGGCGGTATGGGTATCCCAATCGGTAAGCTGTCGCTGTACACCGCGTGTGGCGGGATCAGCCCGGCGTATACCCTGCCCGTGGTGCTGGATGTCGGTACCAACAATCAGCAGTTGCTGAATGACCCGCTGTATATGGGCTGGCGCCATCCACGTATCACCGGCGAAGAGTACGAAGCCTTCGTTGATGAATTTATCCAGGCAGTGAAACGCCGCTGGCCAAATGTGCTGCTGCAGTTTGAAGACTTTGCACAGAAGAACGCTATGCCGCTGCTGGAGCGCTATCGCGATGAGGTGTGCTGCTTTAACGATGACATTCAGGGCACTGCCGCCGTTACCGTTGGCACCCTTATCGCTGCCAGCCGTGCAGCAGGCAGCCGTCTGTGCGAGCAGAAAGTGGTGTTCCTCGGCGCCGGTTCCGCCGGTTGCGGTATCGCTGAGCAGATCATCGCGCAGATGAAATCTGAAGGTCTGAGCGACGACGAAGCACGTTCCCGCGTGATGATGGTCGATCGCTTTGGTCTGTTGACCGACAAACTGCCTAATTTGCTCGATTTCCAGGGCAAACTGGTGCAGAAGAGTGAAAACCTGAAGGACTGGGATGTGACCAGCGATTCTATTTCACTGCTGGATGTGGTGCGCAACGCGAAGCCAGACATTCTGATTGGTGTGTCAGGTCAGCCGGGTCTGTTCACCGAAGAGATCATCCGCGAGATGCACAAGCACACTAAGCGTCCGATCGTGATGCCGCTGTCAAACCCAACTTCACGTGTTGAAGCCACCCCAGCGGATATTATCTCCTGGACCGACGGTGAAGCGCTGGTCGCGACTGGCAGCCCATTTGCACCGGTGACCTGGAAAGGTAAAACCTACCCGATTGCCCAGTGCAACAACTCCTATATCTTCCCAGGTATTGGTTTGGGTGTGATTGCTGCAGGTGCAACGCGTATCACCGATTCGATGCTGATGACCGCCAGCCGTGCCCTGGCTGACTGCTCACCGCTGGTGAACGATGGCGAAGGCCCGGTGCTGCCAGAATTGAAACACATTCAGGGCGTTTCGAAGCTGATCGCTATGGAAGTGGGTAAAGCAGCGCAGTTGGCTGGCGTGGCCGTGGTGACCTCAGAAGATGTGCTGTCGAAGGCTGTGAATAATAACTTCTGGCTGCCGCAGTATCGTCATTATCGCCGTACGTCTATCTAAGCAGACAGCGCAGCCGGTAAATTCAGTACCGGTTGCGCTTAAAATATCGCCAGCCAACCGGCGTAAACTTGCTTAGCGACCCCACCTCAAGTAGCCTTTAGCCATCCTTTTTTCCGCCAACCGAGTGCTTACGCGCATGATTAAACGCGTTTTCTTTGGTCTGTTTTTCATCATCTTATTGATGGTGGCGACCGCGCTCGGCCTGGATCGCTGGATCAGCTGGAAAACTGCCCCGTTTATTTATGAAGATGTCACCTCGCTGCCGCATCGTCAGGTCGGGGTGGTCTTAGGCACCGCCAAGTATTACCGCACCGGCGTGATCAATCAGTATTACCTTTATCGCATTCAAGGTGCGCTTAACGCGTATAACAGCGGCAAGGTGAATTATCTGCTGTTGAGCGGTGACAACGCGCTGCAAAGTTATAATGAACCGATGACCATGCGCCGCGATTTAATCAAAGCCGGTGTGGATCCTGCCGATATCGTGCTCGACTATGCCGGATTCCGTACGCTGGACTCGATTGTACGCACCCGCAAAGTGTTCGATACCAATGATTTCATCATCATCACACAACGCTTCCACTGTGAGCGCGCGCTGTATATCGCCCAACATCTGGGAATTCAGGCGCAGTGTTATGCGGTACCGTCTCCGAAAAATATGCTGTCGGTGCGTTTCCGCGAGGTTGGTGCTCGTTTAGGCGCATTAGCCGATTTGTATCTGATGAAACGTGAACCTCGTTTCCTCGGCCCGCTGGTGCCGATTCCGGCGGTGCATGAAGTGCCGGAAGATGCACAGAGTTACCCGGCGGTGACGCCAGAGCAGTTGCTGGACCTGGAAGAGAAGTTGCAGAAGTAACGCCGCCTGAAGATATTGCGTTGATGCCATCTGGTGTCGCCTGGGTTGTTGTGCTGACGCTATCTGCTGCTTCAGGGTGCTGTGATAACGCTGTCTGGTGTCGCTTTGGGGGCTGGCGGTCCTCGCGCCGCTGACGCGGTGCCTTCACGCCGTTCGTCTGCCTTACGGAACGGCGGGGGGGGGCAAACCCAAAATCGGGAGAAGAAACGGCACAAACCCAAGCCCACTCATAAAAACTACGTTGCGACCTCATCTTGACAAAAAAAAACACAGCCAATAACCATGTC
>NZ_CAJCKS010000188.1:0-8738 GCF_903970985.1 Pantoea sp. ME81
TCAAGCACTGCAACCTGCAGCATGCGCTGCTGGATCGTTGCGATCTGCTGGATTTAACCCTTGAAGTGCTCGATTTCAGCCACGCGCAGTTCAGCCAGTGCAACCTGATTCGCTGTGCGTTGCATGCCGTGCAATTTAACCATGTCACGGCGCAAGGGCTGTCGCTGGTGACCTGCCAGTCACAGGATCTCTGCTTTGACCACGCCAGACTGACCCGCTGCCTGTTTACCGCCAACAGCCAATTGCCGCATGCGCGCTTTCGCCGCACGACGCTGCTGGAGTGCAATCTGCGTGACATCGATCTTCAGGCGGCAAACTTTGATCACGCCTCGCTAGACAACAGCGATCTGAGCGGTGCCGATTGCCGCCATGCCAGCCTGCGATTGTTACGCACCCGATTAAGCCGCTTTGTGCGTAGCGATCTGCGTCAGGCGCGCTTTAACGGCAGCCTGTTACTGGGGGCTGACCTGCAGAAGAGCCAGCTTGCAGGCTGTGACTTCAGCGACTGCAACCTGTTTCGCGCCGATTTATCGCAAACCCTCACTGATACGCACACGCGCTTCAACGATGCGCTGACCGACAGCATGAAAACGCTGCCGCGTCGCCGCGAACAGCAGGTATAGCTATGACGCCAACTGAGATTCAGCAAGCGGTCAAGTCGGGCAGCATCATTCATGCCGTTGCCCCTGAACAACGCAACTTTGCCGGTATGGACCTCTCTGGCGGCAGTTTCATCGCCGTCGACCTGATGGGCGCTGATTTTCGTGGCTGCAATCTGCACGAAACCCAGTTTAGCGAATGCGCACTCTCTGGCGCGCAGTTTGATGATGCGAAGCTGCGCGGCACTCTCTTCAGCCAGTGCCGCATGGTCGCCACGCAGTTTAGCGGCTGCACGCTGACCGACTGCCTGTTCAATCAGTGTCAGTTAATGGAGAGCGACTTCAGCGAAAGTATTCATATCAACAGCCAGTTCAATAAAGGCGACCTCAGCGACAGCAGTTTCCTGCTCGCATCGCTGTATCAAAGCGGTTTTATCGAATTACCCGTGCACCAGTGGCTGCTGCGCCATGCCAGCCTGGAGCAATGCACGCTAATGAGTCTTGACCTGCGACGTAGCGATCTGCACAGCGCTGGCTTCGCACTGTGTACTTTCTATCAATGCGATTTGCGCGGTGGCGATTATCGTCGGCAACGTTTTGCGCGCAGCCAGTTCACCGCCAGCAAGCTGGAAGAAGCCAGTTTCTTCGGTGCTGAACTCACACAATGCAATTTCAGCCAGGTGTCTCTGCGGGCGGCTGATCTGCGCCAGATACAGGCCAGCCAGGCGTTATTTACCGGCAGCGATTTGCGTGAAGCGCGTTGCTCGGAGGCAAATTTCAATCAGGCAATCTTGATGCAGACACAGCTGGATGAGGCCGATTTCAGCCATAGCCAGCTATCACGCGCGGTGCTGCAGCAGGCCCACGCGCCACGCGCCAATTTTCAGCACAGCCAGTTGCAATACGCCGACCTCTCTTACGCCACGCTGGATCATGCCGATTTCCGTGATGCGCACTTTACTCACACGCGTCTGCATCGTGCCAGCCAGCAGCAAAGTCACTTTTCCAGCCGTGACGGCATTATCGAACAGGACGAAGCGCTGTATGCCGCTGAAAACTGGCGACCGCACACGCGCTTAACACCGCACGAGGACCACCATGAATCACGCTGAAAAAACCGTTGCGATCCCGCTGGATTTACCGCTACAGGCGGAGGGACAGGTGCTGGCGCTTGACACCGATTATGGCGTGCAGGTGCTGATCGACGGGCGTCGCTGGCACTGCCAACGTGCCGCCAGTTGCCTGCTGTCGCCGCAACTCGATGACCGCGTGCTGGTGAGCCGGGCCGGGGAACAACTGTGGTTGTTAGCCGTACTGGTGCGCGCCCAGCCAGAACAGACCGCTGAGCTGCACTGTGAGGGCAAATTGACCCTAAGCAGCAGCCAATCCTTAAGCCTGCGCAGTCCGCAGTTTCAGCTGGAAGCGGAGCATGGCGACTGCCAGGTCACTGAGATGAATTACCGCGGCGAAAAAGTTTCCGCCTGGGTCACGCTCAGTCGCGTGTTCGGTAAACGTTGCGAAAGCCTGTGGGAGAGCCTGAGCCAAATCAGCCATCACCTGCTGCGCCGCACCACCCATACCGAGCAGGTGCGCGCCGGACAACTCGACATCAAAACCAGCCAGCTCACCCGTCTGCATGCGCCCACCACGCTGATCAGCAGCGAATCGCTAACGCGTGTCGACGGTAAACAGATTCACATGGGTTAAGAGGAAACAGCATGTTTGCAAATTGTCAGTGTGGTGGCACCGATCAGGCCGTCGCCGATGTATGTAAAACCCCGGCCCCGGTGACTTTCGTCAATCTGGCGCTCGGCAATACCGCGGTGCCGACCGCCAGCACCGTACTGTTTACCGGGATGCCGGCGCATAACCTCTCCACGATCACGCCAATCACCCAGGGCGATGAAGCGGGCGTGCTGGGCGGTGTGGTTTCAGAAACTTTTATGGGGCTGTCGCGACACCTCACGGGCTGCAATTCTCTTTTAATCAACGGCATGCCCGCCACGCGTATGGGTAGTGTGACGCAACAGAACGTTGCCAACGCGCCCGGCGTACGCATCACCCCGAGTCAAACCACGGTGGCATTGCTGGCGACATAGCCATGCACATGACGACACAGCCCGAAAAAACGCGCGATCAACAAACAGTGCTGCTTACGGCGCATAGCGTCACGCACGCCGCAACCGCTGCGTACCCCTTTTGAAGACTGATGTTTTTACACAGGACGTTGATAAAAATGACAACACTGCACAGCAAACTGCCCTTTCTCGCTGCCCTTTTTGCCACCGCCATCACGGCCGGCTGCAAAGCGCCGCCTCCCATTGTGACGGCGGACACCCTTGAAACCAGCACCGTCAACGCGGTGCCGCTGGTGCATATGCACATCATCCAACCCCCACAGCAGTTCACACCGGTCAACGCCGCTTATCGCACCCTTTATCCGGCATCACTCATGAACCGTCCCGACTTCAGTGGACTGCGTATGGAGACGCTGGAAGCCGGTGCCACGCTGCAAGTTCTGGGCGAAGTGGAGAACAGCTGGCTGGCCGTTTCGACGCAAGATAATGGCCAACTCAGCGGCTATATCCCTTATCGCGCAGCCGTGACGGCCGATCGCTACAGCGCCACGGTGAAAGCACAGGCCGCGCGTCCACGTCGGGCTCAGCAGCAGTGTATTGGCGTCGGCGAAGGTGACAAAGCCTGCCGCAAAGGCAGCTCATCAACCTGGATTATTCAGTAATGAGCGCGCGCATCGCAGGATTGTTCGGACTGCTGCTGTTGCTCTCGGGCTGCATGTCATCGTCACGTCAGGTGCCAGCAAACTGGCAGTTGACGCTCAACAGCGACGCTAGCGCCAATGCGGGCGCGCCGCTGAAAGTCCGGGTGTTCGTGCTGCGCTCCGATGCCAATTTCCAGTCAGCTGACTTCTATTCGCTGCAAAACAACGCCTCTGCGGTGCTGGGCGGTGATTTGCTGGATACCCAGCAGCGTTTCCTCACCACGCAGCAGCCGCAACAGGTGCTGAACGGCAATCCGTCGCTGGAGGCGCACTATCTCGGCGTGATGGCTGAATACGCCAATATCAACGGCAAGGCCTGGCGCGTGGTCGTGCCGCTGCCCGCCCCCACTGAAACCAATTTCTACAAGTTCTGGCAGTTCTCGCCCGACGCGCTGCATGGCCGTATCAACGCCACCGCAGCCGGGCTGCATCTCACCGCTCATGACGAATAAACGAACTCAGGAAGGCGCTATGCACACCGCAGACAAGGTGATTTGGAGTGAAGGGATGTTTTTGCGTCCTCACCATTTTCAACAGTCGGAACGCTGGTTAGAGGCGTACAGCCGCAGCTGGGGAAAATTGCAGTGCCCGTGGCACTGGGGTTTTATGACCCTCAGCATCGATCAGGCGCTGCTGCGTCAGGGCAAACTGGCGATTGCCGAGGCCAGTGGCCTACTACCTGATGGCACGCCGTTTTCCATCACTGGCGCGGATAGCGCCCCGCCACCGCTGGCCTTCAGCGAGATTCAGGAGCCGATCGATGTGGTGCTGGCACTCCCGGAGCAGCGTCAGGGACAAACCGAAGTCATCTTCAGCGATGCCAGTGATTCCCTGGCACGCTACCTGAGCCAGGATCGCGAAGTTGACGATCTCAACGCCTCTTCAGTGGGCCGTGCGCCGATGCAGTTTGGTCGCCTGCGCCTGTGTCTGATGCCTGCTGCTGATTTAAATGCCGAATGGACCGCCATCGGCGTGGCACGCGTTAAAAGCAGCGGCAACGATCGCGCGTTGATCCTCGACAGCGACTACATCCCACCGCTGCTCAATGGTCACGTTTCCCCGGCCATTAATGCCTTTCTTAACGATATGCACGGTCTGCTGCAGCAGCGCAGCGAGCAGATGGGTGAGCGTTTGCAACAGGCGGGACGCGGTGGCAACACCGAGATGATCGACTTCATGCTGCTGACGCTCATCAACCGCTACATCGGTCAGGTGGCGCACAGCCGCCGCTTGCCACAGCTGCATCCGGAACGCCTGTTCAGTGAATGGCTGCAGTTTGCCACCGAACTCGCCAGCTGGTCGCCATCACGCCGCCCCAGCGAACAGCTGCCGGTCTACGACCACGATAATCTCTACCTCAGCTTCAGCCGCCTGATGATTCAGCTGCGCCAAAGTTTGTCACTGGTGATGGAAGAAAACGCACTCCAGCTCACGCTCACCGAACGCTCGCACGGACTCTATGTCGCCACCGTTTCCGACGTCAGTCTGATCCGCGATTACGGTTTTGTGCTGGCGGTGCGCGCCGATTTACCGGGCGAAATGTTGATCACCCACTTCCCGGCACAGATGAAAATTGCGCCTGTGACGCGCATCCGTGACCTGGTGCAACTTCAGCTTCCCGGTATTGGCTTGCGGGTGATGCCAGCCGCACCGCGCCAGATTCCGTGGCACTCCGGTTATGTCTACTTCGAACTGGAGCGCAGTGGCGAGCTTTGGCAACAGATGGCGAAAGCGGAAGCCTTTGCCCTGCATCTGGCCGGTGAGTTTCCCGGCCTCGACCTGCAACTTTGGGCATTGCGCCACGCACGCAGCTAAGCACGGAGAGAAGCGACCATGATGCAGCCGCAGTCACTTAATGGCGAACTGGAAGCCAGCACGCAGCATGAAAATCCGCTGGTGGCGATTGCCAATCCCTTGATCAACGCCATTGCCCAGCTACGCCATTCGGTCTCCCACGACAATCCGGCGGGCCTGCGCCAACAGTTAATCGATTTGGTGCGGCGCTTTGAAGTGGCCTGCCAGCAGGCACAACTGCCGTATGAAACCATTGTTGGGGCGCGTTACTGCCTTTGCACTTCACTGGACGAGGCAGCAGCACTGACGCCGTGGGGCAGCCGCGATGTCTGGCCGCGCAGCGGATTGCTGGTGACCTTCCATAACGAAACCTGGGGCGGCGAGAAGTTCTTTCAGTTGTTGGCGCGCCTGTCACAGCATCCGCAGCAAAACATCCTGTTGCTGGAGCTGATGAACGCCTGCCTGCTGCTGGGCTTTGAAGGGCGTTATCGCATCATGGAAAACGGTCGTACGCAGCTGGAAACCCTGAAGTTGCGTCTGCTGCAGTTGATTCGCTCAGTGCGCGGCCCTTACCCGCCACCGCTTTCGCCGCAGCCGCTGGATGAACCGGTATTGCAGAAATTATGGAAGCCGCTGATTCCACTGTGGAGCTTTGCTGCGCTGCTGGCGCTGCTGGGATGCGCGGTCTACATCACGCTGAACTGGCGCCTCAATCATTTTACCGCACCGGTGCTCTCGGCTATTTATCAAACCGACCTGCCGAAAGTCGATATCGCGCGCCCTGCGGCTCCCGCTGCACCGGCACTCGATTTACGTCATTTCCTTGCGCCGGAGATCGCTGAAGGACTGGTCACGGTCAACGATGAAGCCACCCGCAGCGTGGTGCTGCTGCGCGGCGACGGTCTGTTTGACTCTGCGGCCACCACTATCCGCGATCGCTACCGCCCGGTGATCCGCCGCATTGCACAGGCGATGGACAACGTAAACGGTCAGATTCGCGTCAGTGGTTACACCGATAACGTCCCGATCCGCAGCGCGCGCTTTAACTCTAACTACGCGCTGTCACTGGCGCGCGCTCAGTCGGTGCAGGAGATGCTGGCCCAGGACCTGCGTCAGCCACAGCGCATCATCGTTGAGGGACGCGGAGAGAGCAATCCGCTGGCAGCGAATGATTCTGCCGCCAATCGTGCGCGCAACCGCCGTGTTGAAATCACGCTGCTGGTCGCGCCGAAACAGACTGAATCTGAACTCAACAGCGTGCATTAAAAGGATTAGCCATGATTCGCACTGTCTTTTCCATCGCCACCAGCCGCCTGATGTGGAGCGGCCTGGGCATTACAGCACTCTGTTTGCTGATCTGGACCGTGGGTCCACTGGTGGCGATTGGGGATTATCGTCCGCTGGAGTCGGCGCTGTATCGTTACATCGCCATCGCCGTGCTGTACGCACTGTGGATAAGCTACCGCGTCGTCCCTCGTCTGTGGCGTCGCTGGCAGAACCGTCGCCTGGTACAAAAAATGGCACCGGCGCCAACGGCAGCTGACGAACACGATGAGATGTCAGCCGAACACCCACTGGTCGAGCGATTCAGTGAGGCAACGCAACTGCTGCGTCAGGCGCGTTTCAACCGTCCGGAGAGCCGCCGCTGGCCGCGCTGGATGCAAAAACTCAATCGCCAATACCTTTACCAGTTGCCGTGGTACATGCTGATTGGCGCACCGGGTGCAGGTAAAACCACCGCGCTGGTCAATTCGGGTCTGCACTTCCCGCTGGCCGCGCAGTTTGGCAAAACCGCACTGCGTGGTGTAGCCGGAACGCGTCACTGTGACTGGTGGTTCACTGACGAAGCGATTCTGCTGGACACCGCCGGCCGCTACACCACGCAAGAGAGCGACCGTCAGCAGGATGCGCAAGAGTGGCGCAGCTTTATGGGATTGCTGAAAAAGTATCGCCCACGCCAGCCGGTGAATGGCGCGATCATCACCATCAGCGTCGGCGATTTACTCAGCGAGTCCGAAGAAGCGCGCCATCAGCAGGCCAGCGCCCTGCGTAAACGCCTGCTGGAATTACGCGATCAGCTGGCAATCCCCTTCCCGGTTTACGTATTGGTCACCAAATCTGATCTGCTCAAAGGGTTTACCGCCAGTTTTGGGGCGATGAACAAGGCTCAGCGCGATCAGATTTGGGGCTTTACCTGGCCATGGAGCGATCAGCAACTGGCCGTCGGAAGCGAATTCGAGCCACAGTTTGACCGCTTGCATCAGCGTCTGGATGCCGGTCTGGCTGATCTGATGATCCACGAACATGACAGCGTGAAACGCGCCGAAATGTACCTGTTCCCACAAGAGTTTCTCGCTCTGAAACCCTTGTTGAAACACTACCTCGACGTGGTGTTTGCCACCTCCGGCTATGATGCAAAGCTGATTCCGCGCGGCGTCTACTTCACCAGCGGCACCCAGGAGGGCCTGCCGTTTGACCGCGTAATGGGCCAGATGAGCCGCGCGCTGGGCTTGCCCGCGCTGCGAGCCGCCAACAGCGAACCGGCGCAGGCCGGCCACGGTCAGAGTTTCTTCCTGCATCAAATGCTGACTGAAGTGGTGTTTAAAGAAGCCGGTCTGGCGGGCATCAATCGCTGGTGGGCGGTGCGAAATCGCCTGGTGCATCTGATCACCTACGGCGTGCTGGTACTGCTGCTGTTGCTGGCGCTGATCGCCTGGTTTACCAGCTATCACCACAACAAAGGTTATCTGGCTGACGTGCAGCAGCGTGTCCCAGACATTGAGAAGCAGAGCAAGGCGCTGTCCCCGCTCAACGGCGAAAACATCTTCTCGCAGTTGCCGTTCCTTAATAGCCTGGCGGGTCTGCCCAACAGCGACAAGCTCACCGATTTGCAACAGCCACCGCTTAGCTGGCGTGCTGGTTTGTATCGCGGTGAAGAGGTCTCTACCGCGTCGGATTCGCTCTATCAGCGTGCGCTGGAACAGATGCTGCTGCCGGTGATTGCCCGCAACATCACCGACTGGCTGCGCAGCGATAACGGCAGTGACGTCGATTACAGCTATGAAGCCCTGAAAGCCTATCAGATGCTGTATCTGCCGCAGCATTACGACGGCAAGTTCCTCCACGCCTGGGTAATGCTCAACGTGCAGCGCACCCAGGGTGCCAACGCGCCGCAGGCACAGCTGAAAGCGCTGGATTATCACCTCGGCCAACTGCTCGATGACAAGATCAACGCTTCACCGTTTGAGCGCGATGAGCCCCTGGTGGTGCGACAGATCGAGATGATCAGCCGTTCCCCACTCTCCACGCGGGTTTACGGTCGCCTCAAACGTCTGCTGATGCCGCGTGTTAATCCGGGCGTCAGCGTGATCAACCTGAGTGGTGCGCAGACCGAACTGGTGTTCAGCCGCAAAAGCGGGCAACCGCTGACCGAAGCGATTCCCGGCTTCTTCACTCCTGCCGGTTACTGGGGACCGTTCAACAGCAACATCAAAAATGTGGCAGCCAGTTTGTTACAGGAAGATCGCTGGGTACTGACCCGTCGTGAAAGTGCTGATGAGCAAAAC
>NZ_CAJCKS010000189.1:0-8694 GCF_903970985.1 Pantoea sp. ME81
GATCCCGCCAACCTGATCATGACGATTGCGGAAGGGGTTGATCGCCAGACTGGCAACGAACACGCCTTTATGCCGGAATTTCGCACCCAGTTTAGTCAGGCCGAACTGGCCAAAGTGGCGGATTACGTCTCCACCAACTTCGGTAATCCGCAGCATGCGATTACGCCAGCTGATGTTGAGCAAACGCTGAAAGGCGAAAGCGGCAGCTGGCTGGTGCGATACGCGCATGCGTTAAGCATCATCGGTGGCGTCGTTGCGCTGCTGGTGATCGTGGGGGCGTTGATCCTTCTTCTGCGCCGCCGGAAATAACTTTTACGGGCGGCGTTGACGTCGCCCGTATTCATAACGGTATGACCCTTTAAGGAGTAACTTCAATGAAAAAGGCTTTATCCCTTGCGCTGTTGAGCGCCGCGCTGTTCGGTTCTGCTGCCGCGCATGCCACCCTGACGCAAACCATTCTTTCCCAGGGCGATGCGCAAAAGCTGATCGCGGCCGCGCAGGAAAAAGCGCACGCGCTGAACGCCAACGTCTGTATTGCCGTGTTGGATCAGTCAGGCCAGCTGCTGGCGTTTAACCGTATGGACAATGCCCCCGTTGGCTGCATCGATTCTTCCATTCTGAAAGGCCGTGCGGCTGCGTTGTATCGCACGCCAACAGACAAATATATGGATCGCGCCAACGGTAAAGAACCGGCTATCGCGACCTTACCGGGCGTCATTCCGCTCGGCGGCGGCTCACCGGTGGTGTGGCAGAACAACACCATTGGTGCGGTGGGCGTCAGCGGTTCTGCTAACCCGAATGAAATCGCCATCGCCAAAGCAGCAAGCGACAGCTTTAAATAACGACGCCGGTCGTTGCTCAAATATTCATGATGCAAAGGTGCACCTTGATGCACCAGCGGGCGGCCTGAGGGGCGCCCGTGCAACATCACACCTCATTCAATTCTCCTCCGACCTGCTTATCCATCAAGTTCCTGCGCCGCGCGCCGATAGTCTCTACAGAGGGATGTAGGTGCACAGGGAGTGGTTCATTTTTAAACCGAAAAAGTGTCAACTCCAGGAGCGCCATAATGGCCAAACACGCATCAAAGAAAACAATGAGCACCCGCACGCAGATGCTGCTGACGGGCGCCTTAACCATCACCCTCGGCTTTGCCGTCACCATCGGCGTGTTGAGCTGGCAGTCCAGCAACGAGCAAAAGTCACTGGCCGAGAACTATCTGCAGCAGATTGCACAAACCCAGGCACTGCAAATCCAGCAGGAGCTGAGCTATGCGCGAGACGTGGCGCATAACCTCGGCCACAGCCTGATAGCACTGCCAGCCGCAGGGATTCAGGATCGTAAAGTCGCCGATAAAGTCATGGAGTCGGCACTGCGCGATAACCCTGACTACCTGTCGATTTCAGTGGTCTTTGAAGAAAACGCCTTCGATGGCCGCGACGCCGAGTTCGCCACCCAGCCGGGTGCTGCACCGAAGGGGCGTTATGCCTTCTTCGTCGATCGCGATCAGTCGGGCAATTTCAAGATGCACCCGCTAACCTCGATCTTTACACCGGGCCAGGGTGACTACTACCTGCTACCGCAGAAAAGTCAAAAAGACACATTAATTGAACCCTACAGCTATGCCTACAACGGCGTTCCCACACTGCTGACGTCCGTGGCGGCGCCGATTCTCAGCCAGGGCAAATTGTGGGGGGTTGTGACTTCAGATATTTCGCTGGCCTCGCTGCAGGAGAAGGTGAATAAAATCAAACCCTGGGAAGGCGTGGGCTACGCCATGCTGCTGTCCAGCGCGGGGAATGTGGTGTCTTACCCGGATAAAAACCAAACCAGCAAAGCGTGGAAAGGCGATACCCATCACTACAGTTCAGACGTCATGGAACAGCATGACGCGTTACTGGGTGAAGATGCATTGGTCACCTGGCAGCCGGTGGTGATCGGCAACAGCGATCAGAAATGGTATCTCGGGGTGGTCGCGCCGGTGAGCAAAGTGATGGCGGCGGCGCATCGTCAACTGGTCAACGCCGTGATCCTGATGATCATTAGCATTCTGGTGGTCTGCGCCCTGCTGGGGCTGTTATTCAGCCGTAAAGTACTGAAGCCGATCGGTGGCGAGCCACTGGAAGCCGCGGCCATTGCGCTGGCGGTGGCTGATGGCAAACTGGATAACGTCATCACCCTGAAAGGGCGCGATAACAGCAGCCTGTTCTACGCACTGCATACCATGCAAAACCAGTTGCGTGAGATTGTCGGGCAAATTCAGGATGCCAGTTCCTCCGTTCGTCAGGGCGCAGGCGAAATTGCCAGCGGTAACCTCAATCTGGCCTCGCGCACGGAAGAACAGGCGGCAGCCCTGGAACAAACCGCCGCCAGCATGGAGCAAATCACCGCCACAGTGAAACACAACGCCACCAATGCGCATCAGGCCACGGCGTTGACGGAAAACGCCACGCAGATCGCCAGTCGTGGCGAATCGCTGGTGGGTGAAGTGGTACAGACCATGGCGCAGATCGATGACAGTGCGAAGAAGATTGGCGATATCACTGCCATCATCAACAGCATCGCTTTCCAGACCAACATCCTCGCACTGAATGCGGCAGTGGAAGCGGCACGTGCCGGTGAGCAGGGGCGTGGTTTCGCAGTGGTGGCTTCTGAAGTGCGTAATCTGGCGCAGCGCAGTGCTAACGCCGTGAAAGAGATTGCGGCGCTGATTGAGGAGTCGAGCCAACGTGTCGGCAGCGGTGTGCAGCTTGTGCAAGACGCCGGTAAGACTATGCAGGAGATGACCCAGGCGGTGAATTCAGTGCGGACTATCATCGGTGAGATCGTGGTGGCATCCGATGAGCAGGCGCGCGGTATCAGCCAGGTCACCATCGCGGTGAATGAAATGGACGGCACCACCCAGCAGAACGCCGCGCTGGTGCAACAGATGTCGGCGGCGGCCAGTTCGCTGGAAGATCAGGCGGCACAACTGGCACAAACGGTGGGACGTTTTCAGTTGAGTTGAGCCAGCCGTCTGCGTTGAAGACCTTGTCACAACGGGCCGCGCCTTATAACGTAAGGCGCGGCCTTGTGCTATTTGCTCAAGGCCGACAATGACTTCCACACATCGGGAACCCTCATGAATCGCCAGCAACTGTTCGAACACATCAGCCAAACCTACCAAATTGAACCCGACTATCCGTGGAAAAAACACAGTGAATACGCGGTACTGCGGCACCCTCGCCACCGTAAATGGTTTGCGCTGGTGTTCCCGCTGGAAAGCCACAAACTCGGATTGGACGCAGGACCGGTGGTACAGGTGATGAATATCAAAACCCGTCCTGAACTCACCGGCTCCCTGCGCCAGCAGCACGGCGTCTATCCGGCTTATCACATGAACAAAGAGCACTGGATCAGCCTGACGCTGGAAAATGGCTTGCCGGATAGCGAGATCATTGCGCTGCTGGATGAGAGCTTTAGCTTAACGTTTTAGGCTTTCGCGCCACGATGACATTGAGCGGCGACATTGGAAACGGTTGCATCCGCTGGACGCGCTCAATATCAAATCCTGCCTGCTGTAATTCCTCGCACAAAACACCCTCATTCGTGACGTTGTAACCTCGCATCATTAACGGGGTAAAGAATGGCAGCACCTGCCGTGCTTCCTCTGGCTGCTCAGGGACTTCTGCATGGGCGCTGAGCAGCAATCCGCCTGGCTTTAAGCGTGTGAACCACTCGCGCAGCATCGCCTGTCTGTCCGCCATAAAATAAAGAAACGATGAACTCCAGATAATGTCCACCTGACGCCCTTCAGGCAATTTCGCCAGCGCGCAACAGCGATCGCTCAGGCCGGCTTTTTCGATATTGCGCTGTGCGACGGTGGCGGTTTGAGGCAGGTCGAGCACGATCACCGAAAGCTGCGGAAAGCGTTGTGCTAACGCAATGCTGATCAACCCTGGACCGCCGCCCATATCCAGCAATAGCGCCGGATATTGAAAATCAGCCAGGGTATCAGCGATCGCGCAGGCGGTGTCCGCGCTCAGCGCACGCTGCTCCTGGGCGATTTGATGCAAGGCGGCATCCGCCCACGCGGTATCGATTTGCAAAGGATCCTGCCAGCCGGGTTCCGCCTGCGTCAGCAGTTGTGGCATCCGCTGAGCGAACTGCTGTAACACCTGATGACGATAGCGCCAGGCGTCACCGATATAGCGGCGACTGTCGCGACACAGATAAGTATGGACATCGGGTGCCAGCACAAAGCAGTCAGCTTCATGCGTGAGCAGTTCAGTGCTCCATAACAGGCGTAACAGATGATAGGTCTGATGCGGCTGCCAGTCATAATGTTGAGCGACTTGCGCAGCGGTGGCGGGTAGCGCCATGAAATCAAACAAGCGATGTTCAAATGCAAACGCCACAGCGCCGTTGAGGGCGTGCTGAGCCAGCAGATGATCGAGAGTAGGAAGCGGTGAACGCATGGCAATCTCCTGAACAGGTAACGTGAACATCAGACTAGCCTTTGGCGTAAATGCAATTTATTCTCATTTGTCTGCGAGACGGTGATTTAACTCTGCGAAAGGAGAAAGGATGCAAAAGCCTGGTGAAATGCGTGTGCGCCAGCATCAACTGTCGCGAGAGATGCGCATGGTGCAATCGGATTACTGGCCCGTGCAGGCACTCTGTGAGTCTTCAAAACCGTCTAACGAGCAGCCACAACTGGTGCTGACTTTTGGTGTGCAGGGAGAATCGCGCTTTCGGGAAAGCAACGGACGTGAGATCGCTTTCAGTGCCGGGCATCTTACCGTGACCAGTTTTCAGGCCAGCCAGGGCGAGCGATTGTATCGCGCGGGTGAGCGGGTGCAGCAGGTGCGCCTGATTCTCAGTGCGGCGAATGTGCGCCATTATTTTGGTGAACAGGCTGCAGAAGGATTGTTACAGCCTCAGCTTAAGCGCCATCTTTTTAGCCGTTTCGGCCACGCCACCGCGGCGCAACTCAGTCAGGTGCATGAGGATCCGTTGTTACTGGAAATTCAGGCGCTCAGCCTGTTGGCGTTGCATCGCCATCAGCTTCAACCCACGAATATTCAGCACAAGCTACATCCTCAAATGGTTGAACGGCTGGAACAGGCTCGCGACTGGATGCGCGATCATCTGGCTGAGTTTTTTTCACTGAGTGCGCTGGCGCTGGCGGCAGGGTTAAGTGACCACCAGTTGAAAACAGGGTTTCAGCAGCATTTTCACTGCACGCCGGGCGCGATGTTGTTGCAGATGCGCATGGAGCATGCGCATCGCTTGCTGGAGGAGGGATTTCAGGTGGCTCAGGCGGCATGGCAGGTGGGATATCAACATCCGCGCAATTTTAGCGTCGCGTTTCAACGCTATTTTGGGCGCCCGGCCAGCGCGATTACCGGGCGCAGAAAGCAGGATTAGCGTGAACGACGAGACGGCATCATGCGCAGTAAGGTGTTGTCTTTGAATAAATAATGATGCGCCAGTGCCGCAACGGCATGAATACCAATCAGCCAGTAGCCGTAAGGGGCGAGTGTTTCATGCCAGTCTGCAATGCTGTCAGCAAAATCAGGATCGGGATCGCCGCTCACCGGCATCGGAATACCGAAAATCCACCAGGTGCGGCCCATATAGAAGCGCGACAAAATGCCGAGGATCGGCAACACAATAAAGAACAGGTAGATCGCCAGGTGCATGAGGTGCGCGAGGCCGGTTTGCCAGTGTGGCGGTTTAGGGACTATCGCCGGGCTGCGATGACGAAAGCGCAGAATGACGCGTGACAGCATCAGCACCAGCACACAACTCCCTGCGCTGAAATGACCAATGATCATGGCAAAGCCCTGCCAGGATCCGCGCGTCGCTAATCCGCGAAATTCCATGGTGCAATAGGCCGTGACGACCAGCAAGAAAGTCAGCCAGTGGAGAAAAATCTGCGAAGGGGCGTATTTGGTGCTCATCATGTATTCCATCAAAAGGCGTAGCAGAAGCGCTAACATAGCGGAAAGCGTACTGAATTAATTCATATTTTGACACATCCCCCGACGAAATGCTTACCGCTGGGCTTCCGATGCCTGCATCAGTTGGCTGAGTAAAGACTGTAGTTGCTGTTGCTGATCAGCACTTAACGTTGCCAGTTGATCACGCTGCGTCTCAGTATGAACCAGCAGGGCTTGCTCAATCTTTTCACGTCCGGCATCGGTTAAGGCGACCAGCATACTGCGCTTATCCTCAGGGTCGGCCACGCGCTCAATGGATCCCACCTCCTCAAGACGATTGAGCCGATTAGTCATTGCGCCAGAAGTAATCAGCAGCGATTTGTACAACTGCGTGGGAGAAAGGCAATAGGGAGGGCCCGCACGTCGCAACGTAGCGAGCACATCAAACTCCCCATCGCGAAAATGGAAAGGAGCCAGTGCCTCCGCGCGCCGGGTGGCGAGGTGCTTCATGATGCGCAACATGCGGCCAAATATCGCCATTGAGGAGGCATCCAACTCCGGCATGGCGTTGGCCCACTGCTCGATAACAAAATCAACGTGGTCGGTCATATTTCCCCTCGAATGTGTTGCTTTGTGCGCATCCCTCTATCGAAATGCTGCAAAGTATCTTAACGTTAAGATACTTTCGACGCACATGGAGATGCAAAGTGACTCGTACCTTACCTGCTTTAGGCATGTTTGCTTTACTGGTTTTCATCATCGCACTGAATTTACGCCCGATCATGGCCGCCATAGGACCGTTGTTTCCGCTACTGCAACGCGAATCCCACCTCAACGCCACGCAACTCAGTTTACTCACCACCTTGCCGGTGGTGATGATGGGGTTGTCTGCCCTGGCGGGGCCGTGGTTGCTGCGTTGCGTTGGTGAGGTTCGCGGCATCGCCGCCGGTTTGATTCTTTTGGCGTTAGCTTGCCTTGTGCGCGGTGCTGTCCCAACAGCTGAGATGCTGATTGCCAGTGCGCTGGTGGCGGGCATTGGCATAGGCTTAATTCAGGCATTAATGCCTGCGCTGATTAAACGGCACTTTGCTGCACAGGCCGGCACGCTAATGGCACTGTTTACCACCGGGATTATGGCGGGTGCAGCGCTGGCTGCCGCGACGGCCGCCCCATTGGCGGATGCGCAGGGGTTGGGCATGGCGCTTGCCATACCCGTTGTGCCCGCGATTGTTGCGGTACTGCTGTGGTTAATCACGTTGCGCAATATCGTTCCCGCTGCTCACGTTCAGCGTGCTAAAACTGCGCGAACGGGCCGTACCTGGTTGCTCATGGTGTTCTTCGGAATTGGTACAGGGGCTTACACGCTGGTGCTGGCCTGGTTACCGCCGTTTTATATGCAGCATGGCTGGACGCCGCAGCACAGCGGCTATGTGCTCGGTGCACTGACGCTAACGGAAGTGGTGGCGGGCTTTATCGTGTCGGGCTTAATCCATCGCTTCCGTGACCGCCGTTTTCCGTTGCTGCTGGTGCTGACCTCCCTGCTGCTGGGATTAATCAGCCTGATGTGGCTGGGCGGTGCACTGGCCTGGTTGCCCACTGTGCTGCTCGGATTGGGGATTGGTGCGCTATTTCCGCTGTCACTGATTGTGACGCTTGATCATGCGCATTCCCCTGAAGAGGCGGCGGGATTGTTATCCTTTGTGCAAGGCGGCGGCTATTTGCTGGCAGCATTGATGCCACTGATTGCCGGAATCGTCCGCGATCGTGCAGACTCACTGGATAGCGCATGGGCCATCATGAGCGTCGGAGTGGTGGTTTTGATGGTGATGGCATTGCGTTTTAAACCTCACCTCAAGCAGGGATAATGACGGTATGAAACGGTTGAATCGATATATATCTTGTTTTATAACGCCTGCCTGACTCTTCTATGTCCATCAAAAGGAAATGACCGCGTGAACCTGTTTATCTTTTACGTAGGCGGTAATGCCGGAAAATCTAACATTGAAGTGCATGATATCCAGTTCGTTGCTGCAGAAAAGCCCGAGGATGCCTGGCCTGCATTGCGTGAAGCCTGGTTTGGTGATGCGGATAAAATCCACGTCGATGGCTATGCGCGCGTGACCTGGGCTGATGGCTATCGCGTGTCTCTGTCTGATAAGCCCACCACCGGCAGTGAAAAGCTGTTTTTTGTTAACGCCGGTGCGTACCATCCTTCCACTTTGGCTGAGTTGCATGCCTTCGGTCTTTTCGTTGCCAAAGACGTTAAGGAAGCGAAAGCCAAAGGACTTGCTAACCTGTTGCCCGGAACAGACCATCAGCACAAAGATAATCTGAAGGATGTGGATGATTGTTTGCTGCTGGAAAAGATCGGTGACCTCTATATTCATTTAACGCCGGATAGCGATGGCGAACCCTTCCGCCCGGAGTGGCAGGGTTATCAGCCGATCGGTATCGCGTGATCGTCGGGGCGCCGATGGCGGCGCCCGCAAAACCCTGGAGGTTCTATGTCACCACAAGTGGGTGTAGGCGTATTGATTTTCCGTGAAGGAAAACTGTTACTGGGCCGCCGCAAGGGCAGCCACGGTTCAGGGGATTGGTCAGCACCGGGTGGGCATCTGGAATTTGGTGAATCTCCGGATGACTGCGCACGACGTGAAGTGCTTGAAGAAACCGGATTAACCCTGACCGAATTGCAAAACGGCGCATTCACCAGTGATGTGTTCCCTGAGGCCAATAAGCACTACATCACCTTGCTGCTGGTGGCACGTCA
>NZ_CAJCKS010000190.1:0-8643 GCF_903970985.1 Pantoea sp. ME81
CCATCACAATCAGAAAATCGATACCTTCCGCGTCTCCTGGCAACTTATCACCGGCGTAAACCCGCGAGTAAGACACATCATGGCCGTGATTAATGGCCCATGTTTCGTAGGCGCCGGGTGCTTCAAAATCTTCATGTACGATGAAATGTACGCGCATTGCAGAGAACTCCATGAGTAATGTACTGGCCTGTTCAGCCCTTATTGGTAGCCTGAATCTGACGCTGCTGTGACAGAATCCCGGCCAGGGATTTAGCGATTAACTCTGTTTCCGGTGCATCAATCTCAGAGACGGTGATCCGCAGCCCTGAACTCGTGCTGTCCAGCATGAACCCTTCTCCGCCGCGAACCAGCCAGCCGCGTTGTGCCATTTGCATCACCGTTGCCGCACTGTTGTGCGCTAAAGGAACCCACACGTTTAAGCCATCGTGATGATCTGAAACAGTGACGCCGTGCTGTTTCAACGCGCTGACCAGCAATTCTCGTTGGCCCAAATAGCGCCCGCGTGCGGCCAGAATGGATTGCTGAAAGTCTGGCGAACGCATATGGCCCGCAGCCATATCCTGCAGAATATGGCTGACCCAGTTTGTCCCGGCATTCAGGCGTTGACGCAGACGCTGTGACGTTTCTTCATCGCTTGCAACAAAGGCCATGCGCATATCAGGACCAAGAAACTTGGACAGGGAGCGGATGAGCACCCAGTTACGGGTATTTGCCGGAACAATGTGGTGATAATCCTGTGTTGAGAGCAGAGAAAAGTGGTCATCCACAATCACCAGTACCTGCGGATAACTTGCCAGCAAAGTACGTATGCCCTCTGCCCTGCCAGCGCTCAGGCCAAAGCCGGTTGGATTGTGGGCGCGAGGGGTGATGATCACCGCCTGGACGCCCGCAGAAAGCTGACGTGATAGTGCCTCAATCTGCATTCCTTCCGTATCCATTGCTACAGGCGCAGCCTGCAGACGATTGTGCCGCAAGGTGCTGATGCTACTCAGGAAGCAGGGGTCTTCAACCGCCACGCGATCGCCTGCAATCAGGTAACTGGCAAGCACCCTCTCAACCGCATCAACCGCACCGTTGGTCAAATTTAATTCAAAGGGAACATCGAGATCGGGTTGTAGCCATTCGAGACCCGCCGCCTCAAGTTCAGGCCGGATTTCCGGTTCGCCGTACAAACCCGGTGTATTTTGAATATGCGTAACAAGTTGGTTAACAGAGGGAAGAACCGAAGATGCAGGATTGCCACTGGCGAGATCGCGTATCGCCAGGCCCGGTGCGCTGCCTTCAATATCAATCGTCGCGATCGGTTCACGCACAATGGTGCCGTTTCTGCCTCTGGACAGCACAAAACCTGCATCCGTGAGGCGCTTGTAAGCCAGGGCAACCGTGTTGCGATTAATGCCCAACTCACCGGCTAAATCACGCAGTGTAGGCAGCATCGTGCCGGGCGCGAGTTCACCGGACTGAATCTTTGCGCGGATCTGATCGAAAATATCACCCGCTGTTTTTCCGTTTATCTTCATTGATCTGGTACAAATAAAAGTTTAGCCTAGGTCAATGTTAATTGACTGCTGAGCGCTTGTCTATACGCGATGAAAACATCGGTACAACACGCTGAAAAATAGGGGGATTACACCGGAATCACGATACCACAGACAATATCTTCTAAAAGAGTTAACGTTACGATGAAAGAGAGCCAAAAATGAATACCCGGCCTTCAGCACGATTACTCATCATTGACCCACAGCAGCGTGTTCTGTTGTTTTGTTTCACCCATAAAGCCGATGCTCTGGATGGACAACGTTATTGGGCCACACCCGGCGGAGCATTGGAAAATCACGAAAGCTGGAAACAGGCAGCGATTCGCGAACTCTTTGAAGAGACAGGCATTATACGTACTCAGCTGGATGATGCCATCGGCTACCGAGAGTTTGAAATGCAACTACCCAGCGGCGAGGTAGTGTTAGCACAAGAGCACTATTATACGGTGCATGTTGTTCAACAGGAGATTTCAACAGCGGGATGGAGTATGCACGAGCGCGAGGTGATGTCAGACTATCACTGGTGGGAACTGAAAGAACTGATATGCAGTGGGGAACGCTACTATCCGGAAAATTTAACGGCTTTGCTGGAAATCGCCCACCAGTCTGCTGCACGCTGACGGTTGCAGGCGGCAATCAAAACCGCCTTCGATAAGCCCTCTCGGCGCATCAATTCTCGTCGTTATCGCTAAGGTAAATATCTGGGCGCGTGATCGTCCACGCATAATCAGGACGATTGACCGGCTCGTAGCCAAATTTCTCATAAAGCCATGGTGCTGTCGTGGTGAACAACATGATCCTGCGGAGCCTGTTAAATAAAGGATGGTCATGAATGCATGTCATTAACCATCTGCCTAACCCATCCCCCTGATGCGCTTCCAGTACATACACGTCACAAAGATAAGCGAAGGTCGCATGATCTGTTATGAGCCGGGCAAATCCGACCTGAGATTGATGATGATAAATGCCAAAGTTCAGGCTGTTTTGAACTGAAGCGGTGACGGTTTCCACGTCTATGCCTTTCGCCCATGTTGAGCGCGTCAGATACTGGTGTATCGCCTCCACATCCAACTTTGCGCTGTCTGTACTAATGAGATAATCATTTTGATGCCATTCATGGATTGATGGAAGCGTCACTCTTCACTCCAAATAACTTTTTCAGTGGTGCTGGAATCCTATCATAGCGGAATGACCATGGGTTCTGATGTATATTGCTTTGCAAGATCCGATGTTATTGATATCGATCCGTGTGAATTAACAGAGCGTTGGTTTTCGCTGCGCTGTAATTAATCTGGGTATAAAAAAATCCTGCAGAATTAAACGGGTGTTCTTTGAGGACTTAGACATGACCCCCTTTCATCAACTTACCGCCACCAGCCTGAGCGGCCAGCTTATCTCCATGGCGGATTACGCTGGCAAACTGGTTTTGGTAGTGAACACCGCCAGCCATTGCGGCTTCACGCCACAGTACGCAGGCTTTGAAGCGCTTTATAAGAAGTATGCCGCCCAGGGGCTGATGGTGCTGGGGTTCCCTTGCAATCAGTTCGGTAAGCAGGAGCCCGGCGATGCCGACGCGATCTCGCAAACCTGCCACATTAACTACGGTGTAAGCTTCCCGATGTTCGAGAAGGTGGAGGTCAACGGAGCGGCTACGCATCCGGTGTTTGGTTATCTGAAAGACGAATTACCCGGCTTGCTGGGCGGTCGGATAAAGTGGAACTTCACTAAATTTCTCATCGGCCGTGACGGCAAACCTATTAAGCGTTTTGCACCGTTCACCACGCCAGAGAAAATGGAATCTGCGATTATAGCTGCACTTGAAATCTAATCATTCCTGAGCGTCATTCGCGCTGAAAGAGATTAATCTAAATAATATAGTTCCCTACTTCTTTCAGCGCAGACAATTCAAGTTTTGCCACCGGTGAGTCAGATTTTGTCGTTTGACGCACGGCTATAAATCAGTTTAACATCTACACTACTGTATAAAAAAACAGGCTCAGCATCATGACCCTAACTTTAGTTGGCGAGAAAATTGGCAAGAATCGGTTTACCGGTGAGAAAATTGAAAACAGTACTTTCTTGAACTGTGACTTTTCTGCTTGTGACCTTAGTGGTACTGAGTTTACTGGTTGCACTTTTTACGATCGTGAAAACCAGAAAGGATGTAATTTCAGCCGCGCCACGCTGAAAGATGCCATCTTTAATAGTTGCGATCTTTCCATGGCGGACTTTAGAAACGTTAGTGCGCTGGGTATTGAGATTCGTAGCTGTATGGCACAAGGTGCCGATTTTCGCGGTGCCAGTTTCATGAACATGATTACAACCCGTACCTGGTTCTGCAGTGCATACATCACCAAAACAAACCTCAGCTACGCCAATTTATCCAAGGTGGTATTAGAGAAGTGCGAGCTATGGGATAACCGCTGGATTGGCACTCATATTCTGGGCGCAACATTCAGTGGATCAGACCTCTCATGCGGTGAGTTTTCTTCATTTGACTGGCCTTCTGCCAATTTCACTTATTGCGTTCTGACTAACTCGGAGCCAGGTGAAATCGATGTGCGTGAAGTTGATATGCAGGGCGTGAAGCTGGACAACTACCAGGCCTCATTAATATTGCAGCATCTTGGTATCTCGGTTGTTAATTAATAAGCTGCATGTTAACCACTCATTTAAAATTTATCGCAGTGCTTGAGTGAATGAATACAGACTGCCAGTAAAAAACATATTATGGCAATATCGCTAGTCAACAGCACAAGGTCGATTATCTGGCATGGTCGACCAAATAGTGTTTAGCCCATCGTGTTGCCTTCACTCCTGCCACGGAATAAAGGCGCAGTGACGATGCCAATGAGCCTGTGAGCTTAACAAGCATCAGTGAGTCCGTATTGACCACTGAGAACGCCCGTCCTTACGTCTCAAATTTTCGCGATTACTTATATACGTCAGCCTAAAAAGCCGCTAAATCGGGGTTTCTCCCGGCAAATTGTAAATTTATGTCTATGCTGTATCAGGGTCATCAGCTTTTGCTGGGTTCACTATGACGTTTTACTGTTTGTTTATAACTAGATATCAATCAAAAGCAATTGATTTTTAAGGGAATGGTAATGCTTAGTTTAAGACGTAAAAAGGTTAAACCGATGCGGTTGAAGGACGTGACAATCATTGATGATGCTCGTCTCAAGAAGGCGATTACCGCCGCCGCTCTGGGTAATGCCATGGAGTGGTTCGATTTTGGGGTATACGGCTATGTCGCAGCCGTTTTAGGCAAAGTTTTTTTCCCGGGTGCCTCGCCTGGCATTCAGATCATCGCCGCTTTAGGCACATTCTCGGTACCGTTCATCATTCGCCCGCTAGGGGGAATGTTCTTTGGCGTATTGGGTGATAAATACGGCCGTCAGAAGATTCTCGCCATCACCATAATATTGATGACCTTCAGCACCTTCAGTATCGGACTTATTCCTTCCTATGCCACCATCGGCTTCTGGGCACCGGTCTTGCTGCTTATTGCAAAAATGGTTCAGGGATTCTCGGTGGGGGGCGAATATACCGGTGCTTCCATCTTTGTGGCGGAATACTCACCCGACCGTAAACGCGGATTTTTAGGCAGCTGGCTTGATTTCGGTTCGCTGGTTGGCTTCGTCTGTGGCGCCGGTGTGGTTGTGCTGCTCACCACGATCCTGGGCCAGGAAACCTTCAATGACTGGGGCTGGCGCATTCCCTTCTTTATGGCGTTGCCGCTAGGTTTAGTCGGCCTTTACCTGCGTCATGCGCTCGAAGAGACTCCGGCATTCCAGAAGCATGTGGATTCAATGGAAGAAGGTTCCAAACAAGGTTTGAGTGAAGGCCCCTCTGTTCCTTTCAAAGAGATTGCACGCAAACACTGGCGGAATCTGATCTCCTGCATCGGCATCGTTATCACCACCAACGTGGCGTACTACATGCTGCTGACTTACGTGCCGAGTTATCTGACCCACAATCTGCACTATTCAGAAGACCGTGGTGTTTTGATCATTGTGGTTATCATGCTGGCGATGCTGTTTGTGCAACCGGTGATGGGATTACTCAGTGATAAATTTGGACGTCGTCCGTTTATCATTATTGGTAGCGTGGCAATGGTGCTGTTATCCATTCCCTCCTTTATGCTGATTACCCATCACAGCCTGGTCGCACTCTTTTTTGGATTGTTGATTCAGGCGGTCATACTCAACTGTCTGATTGGCGTGATGGCCTCGACCCTGCCCGCGCTATTCCCGACAGAAGTGCGTTACAGCGCGTTGGCCAGCACCTATAACATCTCCATTTTGGTTGCGGGTATTACCCCTACCCTTACCGCCTGGTTAGTGGAAGTGACAGGCAACCTTTATATGCCGGCATGGTATCTGATGGTAGTGGGTGCGATCGGTGTGGTGACCGGTTTTACCGTGAGGGAAACCGCTAACAAACCGCTCTATGGTGACACCCCAGCTGCCTCCTCGCTTGAAGAAGCCAAAGAGTTGCTGCAGGAGCATCATGATGGCATTGAGCAGCGCATCGAGGATATTGATGAACAAATTGAGGCGTTGAAAAACAAGCGCCGCAATTTAGTTGCTCAGCATCCGGAAATAACGCAATAAATAATAACCGCTGCTTTAGGGCAGCGGTTTTCCCCTCAAACACTCTGCCTGACACAGAATACTCATTATCGTCTATACTTTCAGTGAGTTGGTTTATTCACTTTTTTTAATTAAAACTCGACAATGATGATGAAATTGTTTTCATCAGAATCAATGATGGATATTAAATTAATTTTATTATTAGCAAATAGATAGTTAGCAGATAACCGGACAGACAACGGTTACTGAACATTTAATTTACCTGACAACGATATATTGTCAGCTGAGAATGAGGGAAAATAATGCCATCGATATTTGATGAGTTATCTGACGCCCCTTCATGGGTGCCTGCTGTGTTACTTGTCACCCTTTCGCTTGTAGCAGGTTTTCTGGCTCGTTTTTTACTGCTTAGATTTATACGTTACTGGCAGGATCGCGACAGGAAATTATTCAAATCACTTGAGAAGCATCTTCGTGGTTCAATGTTTCTATTTATTCCACTGATGTTAATCAACGTCGGAGCCGAGTATGTGAATATTCACCCCGATTCGCTTTCGTTTATTACCCCCACACTGAATGTTTTTATCATTCTGTCATTGTGCTCGATCTTAATTAGATTGACCAACGTCGCGCAGGACATGCTATTTATTCGCTATGATATTAATCTGTCGAACAACCTGCGCGCCAGGAAGATTCGCACCCAGATCATTTATGTCAAAAAGGTCGCGATTGTCCTGCTTGTGTCATTCTGCCTTTCCCTGATTCTTATCAGTATTCCCGGCGTGAGAAAATTCGGCACCACCATCCTCGCAGGCGCTGGGGTGGCAGGCATCATCATTGGTTTTGCGCTGCAGAAGTCACTGGTTAATCTGTTTGCTGGCATTCAAATCGCCTTCACGCAACCGATCAAAATTGATGACGCCGTTGTGGTTGAAAATGAATGGGGCTGGATTGAGGAGATCAACCTGACCTATGTTGTGGTGCGTATCTGGGACCTGCGCCGTCTGGTGCTGCCAATTACCTATTTTACCGAGAACGCCTTCCAGAACTGGACGCGCAATAATGCCCAAATATTAGGTTCAGTATTTCTATATCTTGATTACTCAATGCCACTCGAACCGCTGCGTCAGCATTTTGAAAAAGTTCTCAGCGAAACCAAACTCTGGGATCAGCAAACCCAGGTGCTTCAGGTGACCGATACCACTGATAAAACCATGACGATTCGTTTATTAATGACTGCGCAGAACTCCCCAACCGCCTGGGATTTACGCTGCTACGTGCGCGAGAAGATGATTGAGTTTATTCAGCAGAATTATCCGCAAAGTCTTCCTCATGTGCGGGCGACGTTGACCGAGACTGGAGTATCTAATAGCACGAAAACGTTGTCTTAGATGATACGCTTTCCTGCGTTTAAAGGTGGCAGCTCAAGCGGTAATGACGTATCTACGTTGTATCAACCTTAACGATGATATACAGTGTATCGACATTTCGCAGGAGGTTGGTTATGACCACGGTGACGTTAAAAAAATGGGGCAATAGTCCTTCAATCCGCATCCCTGCCAGCGTAATGCAATCTGCTGCGCTCAGTGTTGACGACAAACTGGAACTCAGCGTGGAAGATGGCAAATTGATACTTGTCCCGGTGAGAGAAAAGGAGTATTCCCTTGATGCTCTGCTGGACGGCATCACTGAAGATAACGTCCATGAAAAAATTGATTTTGGACCTTCAGTTGGCAAGGAATTGCTCTAATGGTTTCACGTTTTGTACCCGATGCCGGAGACCTGATCTGGCTGGATTTTGACCCTACACTGGGGCACGAGCAGGGTGGACGTCGCCCTGCTGTCGTCCTCAGTCCTTTTGCCTATAACAACAAAGTGGGCATGCTGCTTTGCGTACCCTGCACCACTCAGGCCAAGGGTTATCCCTTTGAAGTCATCCTGTCAGGCGCACGGGAGAGTGTCGCGCTGGCTGATCAGGTGACCAGCATTGACTGGCGCGCCCGAAAAGCGGTGAAAAAAAGCCATGTCACATCGAATGAACTGGCTGAGATTCGCGCCAAGGCGAAAGCGCTGATTGGATAAGCACGAAAACTGGCAGCCTGAAGCCGCCAGTTGTTCTTCAGTGCCCACGCCGCGCCCGCATCATCGCCAGCCTGAACTGGCGGACATCTTGTGGCGTCCAGCAGCGGCAGGACAACGGCGCGGTATCGTCAACCGCGGCGGGTAGCGGGACTTTCTCTAGCGTGCCACGATTGCAAATCGCACAGGCTAAAGTGGCGGAGGGCACGCCAAGATAGCGCGCCACCTCCGGCAAGGTCATCAGTGTAGTACGCATCATAACCTCCTCGTTGCATGTGATTTAACTGACATGGTTGAGCAGTTTTCAGCGTAATTTTATGATCGCGATCAGGTGATGAATTATTTTTGGTTAAAAAATAATCACAGCGTCATCAGCATCTCGTGCCACGCCATGCCGCCGTGATCGGACGCCGAAGGTTTGATGTACTGAT
>NZ_CAJCKS010000191.1:0-8604 GCF_903970985.1 Pantoea sp. ME81
GTGCGTAACGATGCCATCACGCTGGCGCAGATGGATGCGTTGCCGCTGACGCATCTGGTGATTTCACCTGGTCCCTGTACGCCGGATCAGTCCGGTGTGTCTCTGGATGCCATCCGCCATTTTGCCGGTCGCTTACCAATTCTCGGTGTTTGCCTCGGCCATCAGGCAATTGCGCAAGCCTATGGCGCGCAGGTGGTGCGGGCTCGTCAGGTGATGCACGGCAAAACCTCTGTTATCCAGCACACCCATCAAGGTGTGTTTCGCAACCTTAATAATCCGCTCACCGTGACGCGCTATCATTCATTGATTGTGGCGCGCGATACGCTGCCCGCAGAATTCGAAGTCACAGCCTGGAGCCTGCGTAACGGCGAGCCCGATGAGATCATGGGCTTCCGCCACCGTACGCTGCCCTTAGAAGGGGTGCAGTTCCATCCTGAGAGCATCCTCAGCGAGCAGGGCCATCAGCTGTTGGCTAATTTCCTCAACACGTAACTTATGTTTGCCTTCGTGTGATTTTTTATGCATATTTTGTGATTATAATTTCACTTCAGCTCAATAAATAACCCAATGAGGTCGGCAATGGCAGCGGAAAAACTAGCGGTAACCCGGGAAACGTTCGATAACGTGATTTTGCCTGTTTATGCACCAGCGCAGTTCGTGCCGGTAAAAGGCAAGGGCAGCCGAGTCTGGGATCAGCAGGGCAAAGAGTATATCGACTTCTCCGGCGGTATCGCGGTGACTGCTTTAGGCCATTGCCACCCGGCGCTGGTGGAAACGCTGAAAACGCAGGGCGAAACCCTGTGGCACACCAGCAACGTGTTCACCAACGAACCGGCGCTGCGTCTGGCGAGCAAACTGATTGCAGCGACCTTTGCCGATCGCGTTTTCTTTGGCAACTCCGGCGCGGAAGCGAACGAAGCTGCCTTCAAGCTGGCGCGTTATTACGCCTGCAAAAAACACAGCCCATTCAAAAGCAAAATCATCGCCTTCCACAACGCGTTCCATGGTCGTACCTTGTTTACCGTTTCCGTTGGCGGGCAGCCGAAATACTCCGACGGCTTTGGTCCAAAACCAGCGGATATCGTGCATGTACCGTTTAACGATTTGGATGCGGTAAAAGCGGTGATTGATGATCACACCTGCGCGATTGTCGTTGAACCGATTCAGGGCGAAGGCGGCGTGGTGGCGGCAACTCAAGAGTTCATGCAAGGCCTGCGTGCACTGTGTGATGAGCATAAAGCGCTGCTGGTGCTGGATGAAGTGCAGAGCGGCATGGGTCGTAGCGGTAAGCTGTTCAGCTACGAACATTACGGCATCAAGCCAGACATCATCACCACTGCCAAAGCGTTGGGCGGCGGATTCCCGGTGAGTGCGATGCTGACCACCAATGAAATCGCTTCAGTAATGGCGCCCGGCGTGCACGGCACTACTTACGGCGGTAACCCGCTGGCTTGTGCGATTGCTGAAACGGCTCTGGACATCATCAACACCCCAGAAGTGCTGGGTGGCGTAGAAGCCCGTCGTCAGCAGTTCGTTGAAGCACTGCAGGCCATCGACAGCAAATATGATCTTTTCAGTGAGATTCGCGGCAAAGGTTTGCTGATTGGCGCAGCGCTGAAGCCACAGCACGCCAGTAAAGCGCGCGATATCCTCAATGCCTCGGCAGCAGAAGGGTTGATGGTTCTGACCGCAGGCACTGATGTGATTCGTTTTGTGCCGTCACTGGTGATCGAGCCGACTGACATCGAAGAAGGCATGGCGCGTTTCGCCAAAGCGATTGAGAAAGTGCTGGCGGCGTAATCATCCTTTCGGGCGCAAAACCTTTAGCCAGCGGCCGTGATGCGGTCGCTGGCTCCAGGCCAGTGAAGAGATGGTATGCATCACATTCAGGTGTTGCAGGATGCGCTTCACATGCTGCTCGACAATCGTTACCGGCCCTTCATTCATATTCTCCGGCGCTTCCAGAATATTGCTGTCATTGCCTGGCCCGTCATACGCCAGTCGCTGCTGACAGCGCTGCAGCGCAATTTCACAGGATTGCAGATAGCGTTCCGCCAGCTTTGGCGTCAGCATGGTGTGCTCACGCGCCAGGATCGTCATCGCGTTAATATGCTCCACAATGAACTGGCTGTGGGTGACCCACATGCGCATATCTTTCAGGTACTGCGCGTTGAAGCCCGGTTCGCTCGATGCCTGATTCAGTGAGTTGAACAGTGCATTGTGCGCCTGATTGACCCTCATGCGCTGGTAAGCCAGCTTTTCAGGAGATTGCTCCGGTCCCAGCAACATCCGCAAGGCTTCCTGATAAGCCTCCAGCGCATCATGCGCGTTGCTGCGCAGTAATCCGCTCTGCCACTGTGGCCACAGCCAGATCATACCGGCAAAGGCGATCAGGCAGCCCATCAGGGTATCCATCATGCGCGGCAACAGGAACTGCGCCCCATTCAGCGACAACAGCTGGAGCGAATACACCGCCGTCACGGTGAAGCCAATCATCGACCAGCCGTAATACTTGCGCGTGACCAGATAGCTGGCGAGGGTGATGGCCAGCATAAACAGCAGGGTGATCGATTCGGGCACTTCGAGCCGTAGCGATCCTGCGGCGATCAGCAATCCGGCAAAGGTGCCCAGCGCACGGTGCTGGATACGCACTCGTGTGGCGCTGTAGCCATTCTGGCTGACAAACATGATGGTCATCAGAATCCAATAAGGCTTGGGAATATTAAAGAACAGCGCCAGCGCACTGCCGAACATCAGCATCACCGAAATACGAGCCGCGGTGCGCAATGCAGCGGACTTGAGCGACAGGTAGCTGCGCAGCGCCGGGAACAACGGCAAACGGCGCTGGCGATCGGCCATCAGGTCTCGGGTGTATAACGGCTTTTGCGTGCGCAGCACACGCGCGATGCGGCTGAAATGGTAATAGCAGAAGTTGCCCACCGGATTGTCGGGATGCTGGCGCGCAATTTTTTCCAGCGCGCCGAGCTGCTTTTCCATGTGGAAGCGATCGGGCAATTGATGATAGAGAATGGCATCGGCCAACAGGCGCAGACGCGCAGAGATGGTTTTGGCATTCCAGCGGATCACCGCTTCGGCGTGACTCTGCTCGACCAGCTTTTGCACTTCTTCCGGCTGGTGCAGGCTCACCGAGATGTGCTCCTGCAAATCAAGCGCCACCTGGAAAGCCCGCGTCAGGCGCTTGTGGCTGTTATCGCGGCTGGCAGAGAGCATGTGCATCTGCTGATAGCAGGTGGTGATCAGGTCAACGGCTTTTTGCTGACGCGCCAGCAGCGGCGGCAGCGCTTTCTCGGGATCGGTAAGCTGCGTCAACAGGGTGTATTTTGCATCGCAATAATCCGCCAGTTCCCGATACAGCAGGCTGAGCGTTTCGCGCATCGGCTGCTCTTTCCACAGCCAAAACCAGAACCAGTTAAACAGGCCGTACCATAACGTGCCGCCGATATACAGCAGCGGCGGCACCCACATGGGCATACGTCCTACCAGGCTGAGGCTAAAGATGGCGGCAATCAGTGTGGCGGGCAACAAGCGACCGTGCAGCGGGCTGATTTCGCCGGTCACGCCTATCAGCAGCGGCAGCACAAACAGGATCAGCGGTAACGGAATGGCGTCACTGGTGAGAAATTGGATCAGAAAACTGGCGGTGGCAAACAGTGAGCCGCCGACAATCAGGCGTTTAAAGAAGCGTTTATGCGGAGTATCGAGACCCGCCATGTTGCAGCAGGCAGGCACTAAGGAGAACAGCAGGCCTTTTTGCAGATCGCCAAACAGCCAGCCTAGTGCCACAGGCAGGCACAGCACCAGCGTTTGCCGCAGTGCGTAGTTGACCTCAGGATGATAGATGATTCGGCGCCACATCAGCTCATCGCAAACAAAAACGGCGCGATGTTGCCATCACGCCGTGGGTGATAAGAAATTAGCGGGTGCCGTAGACGACGATGGTTTTACCGTGTGCGGAGATCAGGTTCTGATCTTCCAGCATTTTCAGGATACGACCCACGGTTTCGCGTGAGCAACCCACGATCTGACCAATCTCCTGACGGGTGATTTTGATTTGCATCCCGTCGGGGTGCGTCATCGCATCGGGTTGTTTCGCCAGATTAAGCAGTGTTTGCGCGATACGGCCCGTCACATCGAGGAAGGCAAGGTTGCCCACTTTCTCGGAAGTGACTTGCAGACGACGCGCCATTTGCGACGAAAGTCGCATTAAAATATCCGGGTTTACCTGAATCAGCTGACGGAATTTTTTGTAGGAAATTTCAGCCACTTCGCAGGCAGTCTTAGCACGTACCCAGGCACTACGTTCCTGGCCTTCTTCAAACAGGCCGAGTTCGCCGATGAAGTCTCCCTGATTGAGGTAGGAGAGAATCATCTCTTTGCCTTCTTCATCTTTGATCAGAACCGCAACGGAACCTTTCACGATGTAGTACAGCGTTTCCGCTTTCTCACCCTGATGGATGAGCGTGCTTTTGGACGGATATTTGTGAATATGGCAATGGGACAGGAACCATTCGAGTGTAGGGTCTGTTTGCGGTTTGCCGAGAACCATTCGCTATTATCCTCTGTTGTAATCGTGCCCAAAACACAGGGGGCAGTTTTCCCTGTCAGGCGGTGTAATCGTCGAGCGTTTCCAGTAAAGGAAAATTATTTCCGGGTGATTCTTAAGCTACGCTTTTGATTCTTCCCGCCTTCGTCTGTGATGACGAAAATATTTTCAGCACTGTTTGTAGCACAGCTTTTGCAAGCTGTCTTCTGTTGTCTCGCTTCAGCAACAGGCGGAAGAGTCTGGATTGCTGTTTATCAAGTGAAAGCGTACTCTGGCGGCAAAACCGCCACTTCAGGAGAAAGAATAATGCAGGCACGAGTGAAATGGGTGGAAGGGCTGACCTTTCTCGGAGAATCCTCATCAGGCCATCAGGTATTAATGGACGGTAACTCGGGTGATAAAGCGCCAAGCCCGATGGAGATGGTTTTGATGGCAGCAGGCGGCTGTAGCGCGATTGACGTGGTATCGATCCTGCAAAAAGGCCGAAATGATGTGGCTGACTGCGAGGTGAAACTTACGTCCGAGCGCCGTGAAGAAGCGCCACGTATTTTTACGCAAATCAACCTGCATTTTATCGTTAGCGGCACAGCGCTAAGCGATAAAGCGGTGGCGCGGGCCGTCGATCTGTCGGCGGAGAAGTATTGCTCGGTGGCGATCATGCTCGGCAATAGTGTGAAAATGACGCACAGTTACGAAGTGATTGAGCGATAACATAAGTGGGCGGCCAAACGGCCGCCGCTACAGAATTTCTGGATTATTCAATCCGTTTACCTTCAATCAGCCGCTGCACCAGTGGCGTCATGATTAACTCCATTGCCAGCCCCATTTTGCCGCCCGGCACCACCAGTGTGTTCATATGCGAAATGAACGAGCCCTGGATCATCGCCAGCAGGTAAGGGTAAGCAATGCCTTCCAGTCCACGGAAGTGAATCACCACAAAGCTTTCATCGAGTGACGGAATTTCACGTGCGGCAAATGGGTTGGACGTATCCACCGTAGGTACACGCTGGAAGTTGATGTGGGTGCGCGAGAACTGCGGCGTGATGAAGTTGATATAATCCTCCATTGAACGCACCACTGAATCCATCACCGCTTCACGGGAATGGCCGCGCTCGCTGGTGTCGCGCACCAGCTTTTGAATCCACTCCAGATTGACAATCGGCACCACGCCGACCAGCAAATCGACATGCTCGGCGACGTTGTGCTGCTGTGTTACCACGCCACCGTGTAATCCTTCATAGAACAGCACGTCAGTGTTTTCCGGCAGCGGCTGCCAGGGCGTAAAGGTGCCCGGCACCTGATTCCACGGCACCGCTTCGTCGTAGGTGTGCAGATATTTGCGCGATTCACCTAGCCCGGTTTTTCCGTAATGCTTAAACGTCTGTTCCAGCAGCCCGAAGTCATTGGCTTCCGGACCGAAGTAGCTAATATGACGGCCCAGATCGCGTGCCTTACGGATCGCCATATCCATTTCTGGACGGGTATAACGGTGAAAACTGTCACCTTCCACTTCCGCAGCATGCAGATTCAGCTGCTGGAAAATCTTACGGAAGGCGAGGCTGGTGGTCGTGGTACCGGCACCGCTGGAACCGGTCACGGCAATGATTGGATGCCTGGCTGACATAACAGAACTCCCTGTGAAGTCGGGCGATGAGCATTGTTACCACGAATTACTGCGCGGTGCATTAACCGCGAAATTCGCCTTTCGGCATAATGTTGACGGATTCATGCAGTTCCGACCACACCAGCACAACGTCTCCGCGCTCCAGCTGGCGGCGCACGTCGGCGACTTTCTGTTCCAGGCTGCGCTCCTGCTCACCATAGTCGGTGCCTTCGCGCAGCACGAAAGTTTCAATCAGGTTTTCCAGTGTTGCGACTTCAAGTTCTTGCCAGGGAATAATCACGATCACACATCCAGATAGGTTGAAAGCCAGTCAGGCACACGCTGTTCCAGCCACATTTTCGGCTTCATTAACGTACCGCCAACAAAGCCGACGTGCCCGCCTTGTTGTGTCAGCTGATATTCAATGGAAGGCGACAGTTGCGCCGGCTGCGGGATTACCGCATCGGTCATAAAGGGATCGTCTTTGGCATGGATGATCAGCAGCGGCTTGCGCACGCCCGTGAGCAGCGGCATAGCGCTGGCACGTTGATAATAGTCGTTGGCATCCAGAAAACCGTGCGCCCGTGCGGTAATCGCATCATCAAACTCACGAATGCGGCGAAATGCGCGCAGCTGGCTCAGTTCCACCGGTAGTGTGCCGGGCCAGGCCAGCAGTTTACGCGTAGCGTTCTGTTTCAGCTTGGTCAGTAAATAGTGCTGATAGAAACGAGAAAAGCCAGCATCGAGCTTTTCACTGCAGGGTTCGAGCGCAAAGGGTGCCGAGATGGCGACGGCGGCATCCACAGGCACATCATTTCCCTGCATGCCCAATAAGTAGGCCAGCATATTGCCACCGAGTGAAACGCCCACTGCTGCAGTCGGCACCGTGCCCCATTCGCGCTGCAACCAGTGCAGGAAAAAGGTCGCATCTTCGGTTTCACCGGAATGATAGATGCGCTCCAGACGATTCGGCTCGCCGCTGCATCCACGAAAGTGCATCACCACCGCCAGCCAGCCACGCGCCTGACACGCCTGCATCAGGCCATGCGCATACGGGCTACGGAAACTGCCTTCCAGGCCATGGAACATCACCATGCGCGGTTTGTGACGCGCCTGTGCTGGATCTTCGCTCCACGCGAGATCGACAAAATCACCGTCCGGCAGGTCAAGTCGCTGCCAGTGCGGACGCAGGGTTACGCGCCGACGCAGTATGCGCGGCAGCAGGGTTTGCAGATGCGCGTTACTGAATCCGCGCAGCGGTGTAAATCGCTCGCCGTTCAGGCGATCAAAATAGCTAGGGTAAAGGCTTGTCTGATGCATAACTCGCTGATAGCTTCGATGGGTTGTCCGCTTTACTGGGTGAGGAGCACCCGAATATACATGGAACTGAGTCTTTTTTTATCAATGTTGGGTTTTCTTTGGGTCGCTGCCATCACGCCAGGGCCCAATAATATGTTACTTACCGCCTCAGGTGCTAATTTTGGCTTCCTGCGCACCATCCCGCTGCTCATTGGTATCATGATTGGTATGCAAGTCATGTTGCTGATGGTGGCATTTGGCATCGGTGGTTTGATCCTGCTTTATCCCTCTCTGCATCTGGTGCTGAAGATTGCCGGTAGCCTCTACCTGCTGTGGCTGGCGTGGAAAATTGCCACCGCGGAGTACGAGAAGCTGGAAACTGAAGATGCCAACGTCAAGCAGATGCCGTTCTGGCAGGGTGGCCTGCTACAGTTGATCAATCCAAAAGCCTGGCTGATGGCGTTGGGTGCGGTAGCCAGCTTTAGCCTGGCGGGCGATGCATATCTGCATTCGGTGATCGCCATCAGTATCGGTATGGCGCTGGTCAATGTGGTATCCGGTGTTATCTGGATGGGATTTGGTTCGCTGATTGGCCGTCTGTTGCGCAGCCCGCGCGCGTGGAAAATCTTCAACCTGGCGATGGGTGCGCTCACTGCCGCCTGTGTACTGCTGATCTGGCGTTGAGTTAGCTGGAGGCGCGTTCAACGCGCTTCCAGGGTAACACCTCACGCACCACGTCACTGTGCGGCTGGCGGATGCGGTTCAGTAGCAGCTGAACACTGCGTGCACCCAGCCGATTCATCGGTTGTTCGATGGTGGTCAGCGGTGGATTGAGGCTGCTGGTGAAGGGAATACCATCAAACCCCACGACAGCGAGATCTTCCGGAATGCGCAATCCGGCCTCCAGCGCGGCGTGAATCACGCCAACCGCCAGCACATCTGAGACTGCAAACACGGCGTCTGGTCGCTCCGGTCGTGCCAGCAGTTCACGCAGTGCGGCACTGCCCGCTTCACACGAAATGTTTTCCGCGTAAGCCACGCCACCCCAATTCAGTTCCAGTTGCTCGAGCGCTTCGCGATAACCACTTTCACGCTGATGCGAGTAAAGGTAGCGCATATCACAGTTAACCAATGCAAT
>NZ_CAJCKS010000192.1:0-8514 GCF_903970985.1 Pantoea sp. ME81
GTTTTTTCAGTTCAGGATTGGTTTCACGCGCATAGCCGCCAAGAGAGAAGTTCTCAGCACGTCCGGTTTCGCCGACCACTAATACCACCAGCGTTTTCTTCGGTTCCGCGGCGATCAGCGGGCCTTTTTTGGCATCCTGGCCAATTTTGACCAACGCCTGGCTGCCTTGCAGATAACGCTGATCAACGTAATGACCGGTGCCGCTGACAATATTGGCCGGGGTGATCATTTTCACCAGCCCTTTATTATTGCGAATCAGCGAAGCGTAATCTTTGTAGAACAGCACCGCCATCAGCAGAATCAGCAAAATCGCACCCAGCGCCCCGGCCAGGCGTTGCAGCAGGCTCCACCACCAGCGTTGGCCCGTTTTAATGCGCACCATGCAGATGGCGGCGACGGGCACCAACCCCATCAAGATCATCCACACCACATAACCACTGCTGATCAGTGCTCCAGCTTCCTGAGCATCTGACTCAAACACGTTTTCGATCATGTTGGTGTCGATCACCGTACCGAAGCTGTGCATAAAGTAGTTAGCGGCGGCGCTGGCCAGCACCAACAGAATAAGCAGCGGCTTGCGAACATAGGGCCATGCCAGCAACGAGAAAATCAGATAGAACGCAGAGGCCAGCACCACCGGAATGCTGGCAGCAAACAGGTAATCGTGAAGGCGATCGTAAGGGATAATTTCCCACGCCCGCAGTAGAAACAGGGCGTTGAGCACGAGGGTAAAAAACAGGGCGGCAATCAGATTAAAACTGTTGGCATGGCACTGTAACTTGTTCGGGAATTTCATGAAAACTCAGTAGCAGGATGGAATGTGACAATCGTATGAATTCAATATGAGGAAAACCTTAACGCTTATTAAACAGTACCCAACCAAGGGTTTTTGCGCTGAGATCAATGGTAAATATCCATTTCCGTGGTGACGACTGGATGAAATCTGGGCGAACTACGTATACGCTTTGCACAATGTCACTAAGCTGTTATCAATATAAAGCTTATTGTTAAACCGGAGTGGATGTGGCCGAGCAATTAGAGTTCTTTCCTGTTCCCAGCCCGTGTCGCGGCATCTGTCAGAGTGATGCGCGCGGCTATTGTCGCGGCTGTCTGCGTAGCCGTGAGGAACGCTTTAACTGGATGAAGTTTACCGATGCGCAAAAACGTGATGTGTTGCGGTTATGTCGCCAACGCTGGCTGCGCCTGCATCGACAACAAAAAGTCGATGAGAATCATGATCCGGAACAACCCTCACTGTTTTAAGAAAACGATGATTTGCCTTTCCGTTATACTCCCAGCTTCGCTTTCCGCTTTCGCGTTCAAGGGAGTTTACCGATGTTACAACCGCAAACTATCGCCCCGCAGGGACCTCAATTCTCACCGCTGATCGTCGGATATTGGCGCCTGCTGGAGTGGGGCATGACGCCGCAGCAGTTAGTGGCTTTTATCGAGCATCATCTGTCATTGGGCATCACCACTGTCGATCACGCCGATATTTATGGTAACTACGGTTGTGAAGCCGCTTTTGGCGAGGCGCTGCGTCTGGCGCCGGGGCTGCGTGAAAAACTGCAGATTGTCACCAAATGCGGCATTGCAACACGCGCCAAACCGGAACATAAAATTGGCCATTACATTACCGAGGCCAGTCACATCCTGCACAGTGCGGAAAATTCCCTGCGCTACTTCAACACCGATTATCTCGATCTGCTGCTGATTCATCGCCCGGATCCGTTAATGGATGCAGATGAAATGGCCGAAGCCTTTATGGCGCTGCATCAGAGCGGCAAAGTGCGTCACTTCGGCGTGTCGAACTTTACCGCTTCCCAGTTCACGCTGCTGCAATCTCGCCTGCCGTTTAGCCTGGTGACCAACCAACTGGAAATCTCTCCGCTGGAACAGTCAACGCTGCTCGATGGCACGCTTGACCAGTGTCAGCAGGTGCGCATCCGCCCGATGGCATGGTCCTGTTTAGGCGGTGGACGTCTGTTTAACGATGCGCATTATCAGCCGCTGCGTGATGAGCTTAAGCAGGTCAAACAGGAAATCGGCGCGAGCAGCATTGAACAGGTGGTGTATGCATGGGTGATGAAATTGCCAAGCCGCCCACTGCCAATCATCGGATCCGGTAAAGCCACGCGCGTCAGCGAAGCGGCAGGCGCTTGCCAACTGACGCTCGATCGTCAGCAGTGGTTCCGCATTCGCAAAGCGGCACTCGGTTTTGATGTGCCCTGAAGCGTAAAACTACGTCAAATTACGGCAGCCTGGCCTATTCCGGTCCAGGCTTACAGGGCATTTCAACCGTAAGGAGACGTTATGAAAAAAATTCTCATCGCCACACTGGCGCTGGTCTGTGCTGCTGGCGCTCAGGCCGCCTCTGAAGAGGTGACATTGCATGAGGTCACCGCACAGGGTATCGGCGCCGCCATTGGTAAAGTCACTATCAGTGAAACGCCATATGGTTTGCAGTTCGCGCCCGCGCTAACCGGCCTGAAACCGGGTATTCACGGCTTCCATGTGCATGCCAAAGGCAGTTGTGAGCCAGGTCAATCGGATGGCAAAACTGTTGCGGCCGGCGCAGCGGGTGGACATCTGGATCCACAAAACACCGGCAAACATCTCGGGCCTTACGCAGAGGGTCACTTGGGCGATCTGCCTGCTCTGTATGTCACTGACGATGGCAAGGCCGATTACCCGGTGGTGGCGCCGCGTATAAAATCGCTGAGCGAAGTGAAAGGGAAGGCATTAATGGTTCATGTGGGTGGCGATAATCATGCAGATCATCCGCAACCGTTAGGGGGAGGCGGTGCCCGATTTGCCTGCGGTGTGATTTAAACTCTCAGGCGGCAGGCAATCTGCCGTCTGCATCTTTTCACTGCCGGAAAAATTCTGACCCACTTTCCCGCTACACTCCGCACGCTATCCGTCCTATGATGTTGATTCAGGAATAAAACCTCTCAGGGGCAGGAATGAAAACGCGTGGTATTTTGCTGTTATGTGTATTACTCGCGGGATGTGATCAACCCAACGAAACGCAGTTGAGGTTAGACACCAGCCGCCAGTTACAGCGCACCATTGATACCAACCCGCTGCGTGCAAGTTGTGAAGATATCGCTCGCGGACGGGAGTGGCTTACCCCGCACACGCTCGAACAGTTACAGGCTCAGGGCTGTCAGAATGTGCTGCGCAGCGCCACCGAAACCAATTTCCTGCACACCGAGTTTTTTCACCGCACGTTAACCACGGTTTGCGGCTCAATCCGGGGGAAAAGTTTCACCGGCACGTTTCTCGATCGTCGCTTTATTTATTCGTATGAGGAGCGATACCTGGTGATTGAGCCGATGACCGAGCAAGACAAAACCCGTTTTGAAGGGCACAAAACCTTGCAGCAGTTGCAGGACGATTTTAACCGCCAGACCACACAATATTGCCAGTAATTAATCAGGCACCGCCTGACTTAACTGTGCTAACGAGCAGCGCAGGCGCCATAAAATGCCCGCCAGCGTATTGGCTTCGCTATCAGGCTGCTGCTGCAGTTGCGCAATCATCCCTTCCAGCTCATCCAGCGTGGCCTGCAACGAAGTATGACGCACGCCGCGCAGGCTCATAATCCGTTGCAGATCCTGCAAACTGCTATCGCGCATTTGCGCCAGAGTGACTGAGGCTGGCCGCCATTCGCGTAATTGCCAGACAATATGAGAACAGTTGAGCAGCACCACGCCCCAGCGCAGTAACCAGACACGCGCTTGTTCATCACGGCTACTACTCAGCTGGCTAATGTGATGGTAGATCTGCGATTCAAAGTGGCTTTCGCTGAGACGTGGATGGCGTCGCAGCTGGTCAAGAAATGCATGGCGTAACGCGCGAATATGCCTGCGGCTACGGCGCGCATCGGAGCTGGGGCGCAGTACCTGAAAAGCCATCCATGCCAGCAGCACGCCACACACTTTGGCCAGATTATCGTTGAGAAAGCTTTGGTAATCCCAGTCTGGCGGGTTGGTAACGGCAATAAATGAACCCATAAACACAATAAATTGTCCCCACATCCCCGCGCGTTTTTTCTGCTGCAGCTTAAACAGTTGCAAGGTGATCAGCAGCGGAAACAGCACCAGCAGAAATTGCCACAGGGCGCTGATTTGTACCATCAAACCGTATTGCAGCAGAAAACTAAACACCGACAGCCATAGCAGGGTTTTCAGCAACAATGACACGCTGCCGCTGGGAGAGGGAGCGGAAGAGTAGAGTACGCAGGCAATCGCGGTTAGCGTCAGGGCTGCCGCACCCGCATCCCATTGTGTGCCAATCCAGAAAGCACAGCCCAGCATGATCACGCTAAAGGTGCGCAACGCACTCCAGCCGGCTTCAGCGCTGTCGCTTTCACGTGCCAGAGAGGGCACTTTTGGCGGTAGAAAGCGCGTATCGGCGTCTGCGCGCTCAATCAAACGTATCCAGCGATTAACGTTGAGGTAAACCCAGCAGAAATAACGTAAACGCTGAACAAACGCGCGCTGACGATAATCGCCGGTGGCTTCCGGTGTTACGCTACGCAGTATGCGCGCCAGACGATATTTATCACACTGCGGCAATGCGAGTTCGTGTAACAACTGTTGAATGGCGGTGTAGAGTTCCGGTGGTGCATCCGGCCAGTTCAGCAGCATGCGGCGCAGGCTGGAGAGAACGCTGGTCAGGCGCAACTGCTGGTGCAAAACATAGTTAAGCACGTTGTTCTGACGGCGATAGCGGTAATGGCTCCAGAAGGCCTGAATACGCAGCAAGTTCATAGTGAGAATCTGGCTGATGACATTCTCATGCGCGGTGCGCACGTTATCAGTACTGCTTTGTTGCAGCAGTAAAACTGCATGGTCGAGCAGACGGGCGTGCATCTGCCGCAGTGAAGTCATCAAGGTGTTGCCATCTGATGTACTGGGCAAAACCATCATCATCAGTCCGGCACATAAAATGCCTGAAATCACCTCGCAAACGCGCGCCTGAGTGATATCCCACAATTGGGTCACATCGGTAATATTGACGCTGCTAAAGGCAATGATCGCTGCGGTGTACCCGGCCAGAGAGAATGCGTAGGCGACATTGTTTTGATAGTGGTTGGCGATCCAGGTACAAAACGCCAGCCAGCCGGCCATAAAAAAGGCAAATAGCCAGGGTTCGTTGAGCGTATGCCCGGCAATCAGCAGCGCGGCGGTGGCACCGAGCAGACTGCCGACAATACGCCCCAGACTTTTACTGATCGCACCGCCCACGGTGGGAAAACTCACCACGGCGGCGGAGGTCATCGCCCAATAGGGTTCATCCAGTTGCAGCGCATAGGCGATGGTGAGCGCCAGACACATCGCAATCGCATTACGCAAGGCATAGCGCCATTCGCCGCCGGTTGCTTTAATCCACGGCAGATTTTGCCAGGCCAGCCACTGCAGATTCATGACGGCCTCAATGTGCGATGGAAATCGTACAGGTGGTGCCCGCCACGAGCGGAACATCATCAGGGATCGCATCCAAACGAATGCGTACCGGCACACGCTGTGCCAGGCGCACCCAAGGCACGTTGGGTTTGATGTCTGGCACTAAACCGCCATCGGTTGAAACGCTCTGATCGTAAATAGCGCGCCCGATACTCTCCACTTTTCCCTGTAAGCGAGTGCCATTACTGTAGAGTACGATTTGCGCGTCGGCGCCGGGCTGAATGTGACGCAGTTTGGTCTCTTCGAAATAGCCCATCACATAATAGGAGTGGCTATCCACCAGGGCGAACAACGGTGTTCCGGCGGTGGCGTAGTTGCCGGGACGCAGCGTCAGGTTGCTGATCCAACCGTCGGTGGGCGCGGTAAGGGTGGTTTGTTGCAGATTCCAGCGCGCCTGATCCAGACTCGCCTGTGCCGCTTTAGCCGTTGCTGCGGCGGCGTTCGCTGTCAGTCGTGCGGCATCCATATCTTCTGCTGAGATCACATTACGTGGCAGGCTGGCACGGCGATTGGCTTCGTGTTGGGCTTTGGCCAAATCGGATTGCGCCTTCGCCAGTTGGGCATCCGCATTATCCAGCGCAATTTGCCAGGGCACGGGATCGATCTTTAAAAGGATGTCACCTTTATGCACAAACTGGTTGTCATGCACCTTGAGATCAATGATGCGGCCAGACACTTCCGGTGTGATATCCACCAGCTCAGCGCGCACTTTGCCATCACGTGTCCACGGTGACTGCATGTAGTAGTTCCACATCCACCAGCCGGCAATCAGGGCCAGGGCAAACACCACCAGTGTTGAAAAGTATTTAAAAGGGTTGAATTTCATGGTGATTTATCCGAGGCTCAGTATCCACAGTGCGCCAGTGACGCACAGAACAAACAGGGAAAGATCCATTAAGGTGGGATGCCAGATGTCGCCGGAGTACATCCAGCCGCGCAGCAACGGGTGAATCAGTAACCAGAAAAAGAAACCCAGCAGCACAGCTTTAAACAGCGGCGGAAAGAACAGCGAGGCACCAAATACCAGGTCGGTAAGCGGAGCGGTGGCGGAAAGTGCGGTAATGGACACGTGTCTTCATCCTTCATTGTCCCAGGTTCTCTCTCAAACTAGCGTAGAAGAGAGCGTGCCGTCTGGCCTGGGATTTGTAATTTGTCCTGTAAACTCGCAGAATAGTGTAAAATCTGGCTTGATAGCTAGCAAGCTAATTATAAGGAGATGAAATGGATACGCCCCTCGGTACAGACCTGTCTCGGCTGGTACGCATCTGGCGTGCCTTGATTGACCAGCGTTTGAAGCCGCTTGAGTTGACACAAACGCATTGGGTGACGTTACACAATATTCATCAACTTCCGCCAGAGCAGTCGCAGATCCAGCTGGCCAAAGCCATTGGTATTGAACAACCTTCGCTGGTGCGTACGCTGGATCAGTTGGAAGAGAAGGGACTCATCACGCGTGCCACCTGTGCTAACGACCGTCGTGCCAAACGCATTAAGTTGACGAAGCAGGCCGAGCCGATTATCGAGCAGGTTGAAAATGTGATTGATGCGACCCGCGATGACATCCTTTCGGGCATCAGCCTTGAAGAGATTAATCAAATGGTCACGCTGATTGCTCGACTGGAAAAAAACATTCTCGAGTTCCAAAACCGCGAGAAATAAAAAAACCGACGCGCTGGCGTCGGTTTTTTTTATCTGTTCGCTTAACGTGGTGAAACGGTCACCTGGCTGCCATTCGACGCCATGACGACGCGCTGACCCACTGAGTAACGGGTTGCGGCCTGCTTCTGCACCACCATAATGGTGTTGCCATCGTCTTTACGGATTTCCAGCTCAACACCGTCAGACTTGTTGACCGCACCCTGCACGCCCTGGCCTGCTACGCCGCCAAGTACCGCACCGCCTGCTGTGGCCAGGCTACGACCGGTGCCGCCACCAATGGTGTTACCGAGGAAACCACCCAGCACCGCACCACCAATCGCGCCAATCACGTTATTTTCATCGCCACCCTGGATTTTAACCGGGCGAACCGACACCAGAGTACCGTATGAGACACTTTGTACTTGTTTGGCTTCATTGGCGCTATACACATCACCGGAAAGGGTGTCATTGCTGACACAACCTGCCAGCGTCAGGCCGGTCAGTGCCACGGCTACAAAACGCTTAATCATCAGAAAGCTCCTTAATGCAAAAAAACGCCATGTTCTCGTCCTCTACAGCAAGAGTATAAGACAGAAAGCTGGCAATTGACTCTATGTCCAAATATTACGCGGCTGAGGCGAAGGATAGACCATTGCCCCTCAACAAAAATTCAATTTCGTGCTGAAAATATTTTATCGCTGAAATGCCGTGTGCGGTGCGGTTGAAAAGCGGAATTTTATCATAGAATTAGCCGCTGATATTTGCCAGGCTAAACAGAATCGAATTGAAGACTCGCGCGTGAGTAAGGAACCGCTATGAAATCAGGACGCTATATTGGTGTGATGTCCGGCACCAGCCTCGACGGTGTCGATGTGGTACTGGCGGTGATTGATAATCATATGGTCGCGCAGCAGGCCAGCTATTGTCACCCGATGCCGCAGGAGATTCGGCAACAGGTGCTGGCAATCTGTCAGGGGCAATCGCTGACGCTGTCGCAACTCGGCCAACTGGATACACGGCTGGGCAAGCTATTTGCCGAAGCGGTGTTAACGCTAATGCAGCAGCAATCGCTGGAAGCCAGCGACATCATGGCAATAGGTTGTCATGGTCAGACCGTGTGGCATGAGCCGCAGAGCGACACCCCGAATACGCTACAGATTGGGGACAGCAATCAAATCGCCGCCGCCACGGGAATTACCGTGGTGGCCGATTTTCGTCGTCGCGACATGGCCTTAGGCGGACAAGGCGCGCCACTGGTTCCCGCGTTCCATCAGGCGCTGCTGATGGACAGCGTTGAACGGCGCATGGTGCTCAACATTGGCGGTATTGCCAATCTGTCATTATTGATCCCCGGTCAGCCTGTGCGTGGCTTTGATACCGGGCCTGGCAATATGTTGATTGA